>PLDE01000069.1 GCA_003135035.1 Candidatus Dormiibacterota bacterium
TCGGCGACAACGTCGGCGACTGTGCCGGCATGGCAGCCGACCTCTTCGAGACCTACGCCGTGACCGCGGTGGCGGCCATGCTCCTGGGCGGCTTGGAGTTCCACAACTTCGATCTCACCATCTACCCCCTGCTCCTGGGCGCCATCGGCATCCTGGCCTCGATCTTCGGAACCTTCTTCGTCAAAGTCGGCAAGGGCGGCTGGATCATGGGCGCTCTCTACCGGGGCCTGATCGCAGCAGGAATCTTCGCTATCGTCGTCTTCCTGATCGTGACTCTGATCTTGAAGGCCAATGGCGGCCTCTCTTCCAAGGTTCTCGGGCATCCGGTGCTGAACCTGGTCTGGGCGGGAGTGATCGGGGTGGTGATAACGATCCTGATCGTGGTCATCACCGAGTACTTCACCGGGGGCCAGTTCAATCCGGTCAAGAGCGTGGCGCGGGCTTCCCAGACCGGTCACGCCACCAACATCATTGCCGGGCTGGCAGTCGGCCTCGAGGCGGCCGCGCCCCCCGTCCTGGTGATTGGGATCGGCATCCTCGGGGCCTACGCCCTGGCCGGGCTCTACGGCATCGCCATCGCCGCCATGAGCTTGCTCAGCATGGTGGGAATCGTGGTCGCCATCGATGCCTACGGCCCGATCACCGACAACGCTGGCGGCATCGCCGAGATGGCCGATCTGCCGGAGTCGGTGCGAGCTGTCACCGATCCCCTCGACGCCGTGGGCAACACCACCAAGGCGGTCACCAAGGGGTACGCCATCGGGTCGGCGGCGCTGGCCGCCTTGGTCCTCTTCGCTGGCTACACCCAGACCCTGGGGCACCACCACTTCGACTTCGACTTGGACAATCCCCGGGTGATTGTCGGCCTCCTCTTCGGGGGCATCCTCCCCGTGCTCTTTGCCTCTTTGTCGATGCAGGCGGTAGGCCGAGCCGCCGGCGGGGTCGTGGACGAGGTGCGCCGCCAGTTCCGGGAGATCCCCGGGATCATGGAGGGCACCGCCCGGCCCCTCTATGGACGCTGCGTCGCCATCGTCACCCGGGCGGCCCAGCGGGAGATGATCCTGCCCGGCCTGATCCCGGTCGCCGCGCCTCTCCTGGTGGGCTTCATCCTGGGTCCCGTCGCCCTGGGCGGCATGCTCATCGGCACCATCGTGGTCGGCCTCTTCCTGGCCCTCCAGATGACCTCCGGCGGCGGTGCCTGGGACAACGCCAAGAAGTACATCGAAGAAGGNNACGCCAAGAAGTACATCGAGGAGGGCAACTTCGGCGGCAAGGGGACTGAGACCCACGCCGCAGCGGTCACCGGAGACACCGTCGGAGATCCCTACAAGGACACGGCCGGCCCGGCGATCAACCCGATGATCAAGGTAGTCAACATCATCGCCATCCTGATCGCGCCTTTGATCGCGACCCACTTCCTCATCCACTGACGTCCGAGCCGGTGGCTCGCCTCTCGCTCCAGCAGCATGCAAAACGCCCAAGACGCGGAGTACGAAACGGAGATCGCCGAGCTTCAGCGCAAGCTGGTTGAGCTGCAGGAGAACGAGGCTGCGCCGGCTCTGATCGAGGAGTACTCCGCCGAGGTGCGGATCCTGACCGCGCTATTGGGCGCGGCCCGAGCCCTCGATCAGGAGTTGCAGGGCGACCCCGAGCTCAGTTCCGAACTGGCCATGCGGGGCTTCCAGCCGACCCAGTTCCGCGAGGTGTACGCCTTCGTCTACGAGTCTGCGCTGGACATCGAGAAGGCCGGCTCAGAGTTCGCCCGCGAGGTCGAACTCACCGATTTCAGCCAGCCGCTCCGAGAAACGGGCTGACCCTAACGCGAAATCGCCAAGCGGGGTCGGATCAGTTGGCGGCGCAGGCCCGGCAGATGCCGTGACCGAGGAGTTCCACCCGCTCCAGCTCGAACCCCAGCGGCCGAGCCGCACTGTCCACCCACTGTGGTACCTCGGGGCAGCTGACGTCGAAGGTGCCCCCGCAACGGTCGCAGACCAGGTGCTGATGGGATTCGCTGCCGGCCATTACCGCCTCGTAGGTGTTGGCATGGCCGAGCTGGATCTTGCGCGCCAACCCGAGCTCCTCGAGCAGGTCGAGGGTGCGGTAGACGGTTGTCCGCTGGAAGCCGGGCAACTTGCGCCCAATCGAGGCGCAGAGCTCGTCGGCAGTGGCGTGGCCGGGATGCTCGAGTAAGGCCGCGTAAACCAGGCGACGCTGGGGGGTCAGCCGCTTGCCCTGCTGACGCATCGACTCGAGGCCATTCACGGCCATCAATATAACTGTTGCCCCACTATTGCAACATCAGCTAGCGAGCCAGGGCGGTTGATGGCCAACTGGGCGCGGTCAGGGACCCAGCTATGATCGAGGTCAAGTGTCCGCAACCTCAGCGCGTAACCCCCTGGCCGCGCTTGAGGATGCCCTGGCCCGGGTGGAGGACCCCGAGCTCCACCGTCCGCTGATGCATCTGGGCATGCTCAAGAGCCTGCGCATCGAGGGCTCGACGGCCAAGATGCGGGTGGTCCTGACCACCCCCGCCTGCCCGCTCAAAGACCGGATCCAGGCCGAGATCGAGGCCGCCGTGATCGGCACCGTGGTCGGGATCGAGGCGGTGGAGCTGGAGTGGGACGCCGATGTCAGCCGGACCCGCGGAGTGATCGGCCGCCAGGACATACCCGGGGTACGCAACACGATCGCGGTCAGTGCGGGTAAAGGTGGCGTGGGCAAGACCACAGTCGCCGTCAACCTCGCCTTCGCACTCCTGCGCACGGGTGCCCGGGTGGGACTTCTGGACGCCGACATCTATGGACCCAACGTGCCCATCATGCTGGGACTCAGCGAGCGTCCCTCGCAGATCGAGCGCCGCATCACCCCGCTCCAGAAGGGCGATCTCAAGGTGATCTCCATCGGCAGCATCATCGAGCCCGATCGCCCGGTGGTCTGGCGCGGTCCCATGCTGGCCGGAGCTCTGAAGCAGTTCCTCTTCGACGTCGAGTGGGGTGAGCTTGACTATCTCGTCTGCGACCTCCCTCCCGGAACTGGCGACGTCCAGCTCACCTTGGCCCAGTCGATTCCGCTGACCGGCGCCGTCATCGTCACCACCCCCCAGGACGTCTCCCTGGCCGACGTTGGCCGCGGTATCAGCATGTTCGAGCAGCTTCGCGTCCCCGTTCTGGGGGTGATCGAGAACATGAGCGGCTTCGCCTGTCCCCACTGCGGCGAGGTGACCGAGGTGTTCGGCAGCGGCGGTGGTCGGCAGCTGGCCCAGGCCCGTGAGCTCCCCTTCCTGGGCGAGATCCCGCTTGACCTTGCGGTCCGGCTCGGTGGCGGCGAGGGCGAGCCACTGGTGCTGGCTCAACCGGAGTCCCCGCAGGCTCAGGTATTCGAGCAGGTGGCGGCGTTACTGGCGGGCCAGATCAGCCAGGTCAACTTCCAGAGCGCGGCCGCCCCGGAGATGCCCGCCGCTCCTCGGATTCCCCGGACCTGACCTCAGCACCTCGGCGGAACTAGTGGCGGACAGCGTGCTCGGATCGGTAGCGATCCTGGTGCTGGTTCTCCTGCTTGGGGTGGTCCTCCTCAGCCGCTTTCTGCGGGGGCGGCGGCGCCGGCCCTAGGCACCGGGGGCGGATAACGGTAGGCTGCTGGGTCGTCGCGCGGCAGATGCGGCGCGTACAGCTAGCTGCGACCCTGGCGTCGCTTCTGGATGACTTAATGGCTCGCATTTTGAGCTCGGCGATGCGCGCTTTACCTTGGGCGTTGAGAGGAGTTAACTCATCTAGAAGCGACACCCCGGTAAGCTCTAGACCATCTTGTCTTAGTAACCCCAGCACGCAGCCTGCGGCGGCTGGGCCAGAACCGATAACAATGACCTTACGCACCAGCTCCGTCTAAGCGCCGCACTCAAGCCCAGCAAATCACCGGAAGTTAGAAGTGCGCTGCCAGATATCAACTCCACCTTCGACGCTCGGCGCTCTTTCCATAATTGTAGTCAACCATGCTTTCATGACTAGACGATGCCGCATTGGTCCCAAAACTACGTATCGCACTTGATGTTCCCTCAGGTACTGCTTCGTTTGCTCAATCAAATCCATAGATACAGGCGCGGCACCACGACCGTCTTGAATTCTGAGCAAGTCATTGGTGAGAGGGGCGGGAGTTGGTCCGTGTCCACCATCGAGCTGCTGGCTGCCCGCTCTGGTGAAATACCCACCAGTAGTCCGGTAGCCAAATCTATCCACCGCTTGCCAAAGCATTGACGAGTCATTGTTCACATTAGCAGCAAAGGGAACCACCAGAACAGACCCCCCCGACAAGTGCCATCCACTCTTGAAGAAGGCGGGAGTAGACACCCCCACGGTTGGATAAATTAGGATTGGCACCCAGGAGAGAACAGCGAAGATAGCCACGATTCGAGCTAACCAATCTGCTCTCCTCCACGTGAGGCGGTCGATGAACAGTGCCATCAAGATAGCCAGTCCCAAATCCAAATAAATG
This sequence comes from Candidatus Dormiibacterota bacterium, assembly GCA_003135035.1. Lineage (GTDB taxonomy): Bacteria > Chloroflexota > Dormibacteria > Aeolococcales > Bog-877 > Bog-877. Next base: position 4,489 of record PLDE01000069.1, read on the forward strand.
TCCAACCTAACTGGTAGATAATCGCCCAGCAAAGGGAGCTGTTGTAGGATCGCACCGGGCAGTGGCAATGGAACGGATTGGCTGTTGGTTAGATACAGGGAAGTTCCCAAGAGCAGTATTCCAACCACGACGCAGAAGCCAAGCCAGAACTGGAATTGACGCTCGTGCCCGGCTCGCTTGATCATTATCCCCACAGCAACCAGAAAAGGTACTCCCACATAGAGACCGTAGTCGACCATGATTCGATTCACTTGATCCGCCAGCCCCCACCACGCCGGCAGTGAAAACGCCTGCAGTATCCCGGGCAGAACAAAACCCAGTAGGGTCCCCGTAAAGAGACTAGGCGGGATTGGCCTTCCATGCACCGCACCCGGCCCCAGAAACTGGAATAGAAGTGGAGCAACAATGAGAGGCACCATGACTAGCAAAGCCCAGCTCACTCCATGAATAAAAAAGCCAGCCCGAGCTCTAACCTCGCTCCGGTTCACAAGCGCCAGACCAACTATAGCAATCACCACAACAATGGCCATCGTCGCCCAGAGTTCTTCCGCAAGATAGAATTGCCCAGCTGCGACCACTCCCAAAGCCACACCCCAATAGCGTTTCGATCCCGTTTGTCGAACCACCAACTGGTCAAGGCAGATCACCGCCAACGGCAACATAAAAGCTGCTGTCAAATAAGGGAGTTGGAGTGACTCCGCGATCACGGCCGGACCAAAGCCAAATAGCAGCCCTCCCACCACAGCGGCACTCCGATGAACACACCAGCGAGAACAAACCAGATAGCAGCTCCAAGCATCCAGCGCCAATAGCAAAACAATCAGGCCGTTATAGGCAACGACTGGTCCATGTGCCAGATTCAGCAGCCAGAATAGAGGAACCAGCAAGAATGGAACCCCATCCCAGAGCACGTTGACTCCGGTTGGAAAGTTGATGAGATGGGAATAGAACGGCATCCCTCCGTGACTGATAGTATGTGCGGCCGCCGCGACCATCCAAAGTTGCTGGATTGCGTCTCCACCAGTGCCAGCCAGCACACTACCAGGATGCACCCAGACGGGAGCTAACAGAGCCATAGCGCAGGTGATATAAGCGATCAACACTCGAATCATCACCGGCACCCTCAGGCGCTTGGAGACCAGCATTTCACAATCCTACTGGGGGCAACCACAGCTGTCCAACAACACCATAATGATCACCCTATAGAAGTTGTTCAAGGTACTTGGATTGAGAGCTTAGAAACTCATCCGGCAGGCTGCGCTAAGAACAATAAGTCTGCTCCGCAACCACTCAATCATCGATAGAGGCTTCAACGCCCGAGGCGACTGGCCTTAGCACATGCAAGGTTCTCTCTTTTCCACCAGCATGGCTCTCAAACTAGCAGCCGCTCAAGCTGAGAGCGCAAGGCGAATGTCTATGTCGACCCGCGGGCACTTCGGCAGGTGGCGGCTCGATAAGTCGCTCTCTGAACTCCGCACCCAAGCTTCGCTTGTCTGATTGGTAGTCTCGGCAAGGGCAATGACGTGAACTTCAGATGACGGCTGATTTCACTGGCGTCGCTTCT
>PLDE01000213.1 GCA_003135035.1 Candidatus Dormiibacterota bacterium
CCGAGCGCGATGCCGCCATGCGGCGGCGCGCCGAGCGACAGCGCATGCAGCATGCCGCCGAATTTCTGCTCCAGTGTGCTTTCGTCGTAGCCGGCGATGGCGAAGGCCTTTTTCATCACGTCGGGGCGATGATTACGGATGGCGCCGGAGGACAATTCGACCCCGTTGCAGACGATGTCGTAGGCTCGGGAACGCACTCGCAGGGGATCGCTCGCGATCAGCTCCCAGTCCTCGGGGTGGGGCTGCGTGAAGGGATGGTGCATGGGGCTTACCCCGCCCGAGGCGGACTTCTCAAAGAGCGGGAACTCAGTTACCCAGAGAAAGTTGAAACGCCCCTCAGGGATCCAGCCGAGCTGGCGGGCGGCGTGCAGCCGCACCGCTCCCAGAGCTGTGGCCGCCACCACTTCCGGTCCCGCCGTGAAACAGACGCAGTCACCATCCTGCATTCCCAGCTGGGTTGTCAAAGCGGCCAGTTCGTCCGGAGAGAAGAACTTGGCGATCGAGCCCTCGTACTGTCCCGCTCGACGCCACAGGTAGGCAAGCCCCTGGGCGCCGTAGGTGCGGGCCACCTGCAGCCACTCCCCCTCCAAGTCCCCCCGGGTGAGGTCGGCTCCTCCCGCACCCGGAGGGCGCGGACGGTGCCGCCGGCTTCCAGAGCACCGGCGAAGACCCGGAAGGTGCTCTTCCGGAAGATCTCCGAGACGTCCCCAAGCTCATGGCCAAAGCGGGTGTCCGGCTTATCCGAGCCGAAGCGGGCCATCGCCTCGCGGAAGGGGATCCGCGGCCAGGGAATCGGCACCGCCTGTGCGAACGCCGCCTCCCAGGCGATCGAGATCATCTTTTCCAGAACCTCGTAGATCTCCTCCTCGTCGACAAAGGACATCTCGAGGTCGAGCTGGGTGAACTCGAACTGGCGATCGGAGCGCAGGTCCTCGTCACGCCAACAGCGAGCTATCTGGAAATAGCGATCGAAGCCGGCCACCATCGACAGCTGCTTGTAGAGCTGGGGCGACTGAGGCAGGGCCCAGACGTGTCCGGGCCACATCCGGCTCGGCACCACAAAGTCGCGGGCACCCTCGGGCGTGCTGGGGATCATGGTCGGCGTCTCGATCTCGGTGAAGTCGAGCCGGTCCGCCTCATCGCGGAGGCTCTTGATGAATCGGTGCCGAGCCCGCAGGTTGCGCTGCATCCGGGGCCGGCGCAGATCCAGGTAGCGGTACTGGAGGCGGATCCGCTCGTCCGCCTCGGCCTCGTCAGCCGTCCCAATCGGCATCGCCTCCGCCTGGGCAAGCACCTCGCATTCCTCCACCGCGACTTCAACCTCGCCGGTCGGCAGGTTGGGATTGGCGCTGCCTTCGGGTCGCGGCTCGACCACGCCCTCCACCCGCAGCACCCACTCCAGACGGCTGCGCTCGGCGATCTCCTGGGCGGCGGGGAATTTGGCCGGGTTGAAGACCAGCTGGACGACCCCGGTATGGTCGCGCAGGTCGATGAAGGTGAGCCCGCCGTGGTCGCGGCGGTGGTTGACCCAACCCGCCAGCAGCACCCGCTCCCCGCGCTCGGCCAGGGTGACGGTGCCGCAGTAGCGCCTGCCTCTCACGAGAGCGACCCCCGGGCGCTGGCCTCTGCCCAGTCCCTGACCTGTGCTGAGGCCTCTTCGAGACGCACCGCCACCTGCTCGCCAGTGCTCAGCAGCCTGAGGGTGACCCGCTCTGACTTGGCCTCGTCCTCACCGAGGATCCCGACCACCCCAGCTCCGGTGCGCTCGGCGGCCCGCATCTTGCTCTTGAGGCTGCGGCGCCCGACATCGCAGACGATGGTCAGGCCATCGCGGCGAAGGCGCTGGGCCAGGTCGATGGCCAGGCTGACAACGCTGGCTTGGGCCGAGCACACGACCACCTGGGGGGCAGCCAGCGGCGCCGGTGGCGGGGCCAGCATGACTACCCGCTCCAACCCGGCTGCAAAGCCCACCCCAGGCGCCGCCGGGTAGCCGAGCAGCTCGGAGAGGCCGTCATAACGGCCACCCCCGAAGAGTGCGTTCTGCGCCCCCTGGAGGTCCTCGTGCCAGACCTCGAAGGTAGTCCGGACGTAGTAGTCGAGTCCACGGACCAGGCGATCGTTGAGTTGAAAGGGGATGCGGTAGGCGCGCAGAGCCAGCTGAACTCTCTCGAACGCGTCGCCGCAGTCAGTGCAGAGAAAGTCGCGGGTCCGGGGCACGGTCGCCATCAGCTCTTCGGTGGCGCGGTCCTTGCTGTCAAGAATCCGCAGTGGATTGCGGGCCAGGCGCTCGCGGTCGAGCTCCGGCAGCTGGGCCAGATGGGGAGCGAAGTGGTCCAGCAGCGCCTGCCGGAAGGCGGGTCGGCACTGGGCATCGCCGATGCTGTTGAGCTGCAGGCTGATGCCCCCCAGGCCGAGGTCCGCCAGCCAGTCCCAAGCGACGGCGATCACCTCGGCGTCCAGCTCCGCCTCTCCGTCGCCGATCGCCTCCACGCCGAACTGGTGGAACTGCCGATAGCGACCCCGGCCGGGCCGGTCATAGCGGAACATCGGTCCCGCGTAACTGAGCCGGACCGGCGGCGACAGTTCCCGCAGCGACGATTCGCCAAAGGCACGTAGAACCGGAGCCGTATTCTCCGGGCGCAGGGTCAGCGATCGCCCCGAGCGGTCGGGGAAGGTGTACATCTCCCGCCGAACCACGTCCGTCGTGTCCCCAACGCCTCGCACGAAAAGCTCGGTCGACTCGAAGATGGGCGTCGCGATCTCCCGGTAGCCAAAGCTGCTGGCGATCCTCATGCCTGCCGCGACGGCCCCGGTCATGGCCGCCAGGCGGTCGGGCAGAAGGTCTTCGGTTCCGCGTGGCCGCGAGATCGGGGGCATCGAAGTGGAAGTGTAATTGGCCCGAGCGAAAAGCCCGACCATCGAGGCCCCGTCAGGTGACTTCGCGCATCACCTGCTGGACGTCCCGCACTCCCTCCAGTCGCTCCAGCAGCCGGCTCAACTCGGTCAGACTGGAAATGTCCACCACCGCGCTGATCACTGCCGACTGCGAGCCGTCGACCTCGACCGCAGCTCCGCTCAGGTTCACCTTGCTCTCGGCGATGGCGGTGGCCACGTCGCGCAGCAGCCCGGTCCGGTCGTGAGCCTCGATGCGCAAGCGCACCGGATAGACCTGGCGGCTGCCCTCGTCCCACTCCACTTCGACGATCCGCTGGGGGTCGGTGGCGTGGCGCATGTTGACGCAGTCCTCGCGATGCACCNNTCCTCCCGTGCCGCCCACTTGAGCACGACCGTCCGCGCCGCCACCTCGCCATAGCCGATGGCGGCGAAGAAATCGGTGAGATCGGGGATACGGAATTCCTTGGCCAGTTCGAGCAGGCGCTGCTGGGGCACCGAGTTGAGCTGGATCCCGCGCATGCGGCGCAGCTCCCGGTCGAGCAGTTCGCGGCCGCGGGTGACGTTCTCCTCGCGCCGCTCTCGCTTGAACCATTGGCGGATCTTCTCCCGGGCGCTGCTGGTCTTGGCGAAG
>PLDE01000240.1 GCA_003135035.1 Candidatus Dormiibacterota bacterium
TGGCGATCATCTTGTTCATGGGGAAGGTGTCCGGCGCCCACCTCAATCCCGCCGTCAGCGTGGCTTTCGCCTTGCGCCAAGACTTCCCCTGGCGACGGGTGCCCGGATACGTGATCGCTCAGCTCGTCGGAGCCGCGCTCGCCTGTCTCTTCCTGTCGGCAGTCTTCGGGCAGTTCGGATCGCTCGGAGCGACAGAGCCGGGAGCGGCGTTCAGCAGTGGGCAGGCCGTCCTGATCGAGGTCGTGCTGACCACGGGCCTGATCAGCACGATCCTGGGAACCGCGTCAGGGGCTCAGAACGTGGGTGCCCTCTCGGCCCTGGCCGTGGCTGGCTACATCGCCCTGGCGGGACTGTGGGCGAGCCCCGTCAGCGGGGCGTCGATGAACCCAGCCCGTTCTTTTGGACCCGATTTCGTGATCCACGACTTCAGTAATTTTTGGGTGTATCTGGTCGGCCCACTGGTTGGAGCGGTCCTCGCAGTACTGGTGGCCCACGTGCTCCGCGGCCCTGGTGGAAGGGACCCCAGCGCGATGCTGGCCGCGGAGGGCGTCAGCGACGACATGCCCCCACAGCTCTCTCCGCCGCCTGGGCCTGTTCCCGTGGAAGGGACAAAGCCTTAGGCTGTCGCTTGTGGGCGGCGGGGGCCGCGAAGCTGAACTCCTTAGGGGAGGGCCATAGATGGTCAAGAAAGAACACTGGAAGACGGACCCGGATCCGCATGACTTTCCCGCCGCCGGGGACTACCTCTCGCTGACGCTGGGTCGGACCGAGGCCCAGGCGGTTGTGCGTCGGCTGAAGGCAGCGACGCTGACCCGGCGGATGGCCAAGGATCTTCTCCGGGCGAGCGGTCTGCCGCTGCTCGCCGCCGACGACCACGAGGTACTCCGCGATCTCAAGAAGGTGCGCAAGGGCGAACTACTCTCACCAGTACTGCTCGTCCGCGGCGATCTCCAACACGATGTGCCGTTGACCATCGCCGACGGCTACCACCGGGTCTGCGCCAGCTATCACATTGATGAGGACGCCACCATTCCCTGCCGATTGGCGGAGGGACCAACCGGCTGAGTTGGGGCGCGCCCCAGCGATGACGTATCTTCCGCTCGTGGACCGTGCCCCTGATCCCCAGGAGGGATCCTTGCTTTGGGAGCCTGATCCCGAGGCTTTCCAGAGCGCTCGGATGGCGGACTATTTCCGCTGGTTGGCGCATGAGCAGGGGATCCCTGGCTCGACCTACCAGGAGGTCTGGGAGTGGTCCACGACCCAGATTTCTCCCTTCTGGGAGTCCATCTGGGAGTACTTCCGCGTGGTTGGTGAGCGCGGAGCCGGACCCGCTCTGCGGGACCGGACCATGCCCGGGACGTGCTGGTTCGAAGGGGCGACTCTCAACTATGCGGAGAACTGTCTTCGCGGCGTGGCCGGGAAGCCGACCGCGCTGCTCGCGTATTCGGAGGTGCGTGCGCCGGTTCAACTGAGCGGTGAGGAGTTGCGCCTCCAGGTGGGAAGCCTGGCGGCTCNNAGCGGCGGTCAGCTTGGGTGCCATCTGGTCCAGCTGCTCGCCCGACTTCGGCGAAAAGGCGGTACTGGACCGCTTTCAACAGATCCAACCCAAGGTCCTTCTGGTCGCAGATGGATACCGATACGGATTACGTGACTTCGACCGCCGGGAACTCGCCGAGCGCCTGCGCCGCCAACTTCCCTCTCTGGAAGAGGTGATCTCCGTGCCCTACCTCTTCCCCGAAGCGAATCCTCTGCCCGGGGGCCGTACTTGGGAGGAGGTAACCGGGGATCCTCAGGAGCCCGACTTCGTCCGAGTCGCCTTCGACCACCCTTTGTGGATCCTCTACTCCTCAGGCACGACCGGATTGCCCAAGTCGATCGTCCACAGTCACGGGGGCATCGTCTTGGAACATCTCAAGGTGCTCGGCCTGCACGCCGACCTGGGCCCCGGCGACCGCAGCTTCTGGTTCACCACGACTGGCTGGATGATGTGGAACTACCTGATCAGCGCGCTGCTTCTGGGTGCCTGCCCGGTCCTCTTCGATGGCAGCCCGGCCACTCCCGATCTGAACCGGCTCTGGGCCCTCGCCAGCGATGCCCGAGTGAGCCATTTTGGGAGCAGTGCTGCCCATCTGACCTCGTGCATGAAGGCCGACCTGCGGCCCGGCGACGATCTTGATCTGAGGGAACTACGCTTTGTCGGCTCAACCGGTTCTCCGCTATCCCCGGTCGCCTTCGAATGGATCTACCGGTCGGTCAAGCGCGACGTATGGGTGGCCTCCCTCAGTGGAGGAACCGATCTCTGCACGGCCTTTGTGCTCGGCAGCCCGGGGCTGCCCGTCCGCGCCGGAGTGATCCAGTGCCGTGGGTTGGGCGCACGGGTTGAGGCATTTGATGAGGCAGGTGAGTCGCTGGTCGACCAAGTGGGCGAACTGGTGATCAGAGAACCGATGCCTTCGATGCCGGTCTTCTTCTGGGGCGACCGTGACGGTAGTCGTTATCGGGAGAGCTACTTCAACGTCTTTCCCGGGGTCTGGCGGCACGGGGACTGGATCCGCGTTCGGTCGGATGGGGGCGTGATCATCTACGGCCGCTCCGACGCCACCATTAATCGACATGGGGTGCGCATGGGAACCAGCGAGATCTACCAGGTGGTGGAGGATCTGGCGCCGATCCAGGACAGCCTGGTCGTCGACGTGGCCCAGTCGCAGGGCGACTCCTACCTGGCCCTCTTCGTCACTCTCAACCCGGGCCAGTCGCTGACCGACCAGTTGGTGGGCGAGGTCAAGAGTGCCCTTCGCAGCCAGCTGTCGCCTCGCCACGTTCCCGATCTGGTGCAACAGGTGGGGAGCATCCCCCGAACTCTTAGTGGCAAGAAACTGGAGCTTCCGATCAAGAAGATCCTCGAGGGAGTCGCCGCCGAGAAGGCGCTCGACCTGGCTTCGCTGAGCGACCCCGCTTCCCTCACTCCATTCCGAGAACTGGCCGTCGAGTTTTCTCGGCAGGCGGCGGCACGCCCTTCCGGATGAGCGAGGCGGTTCCGAACCCCGCTTATCATCGACTCTCTTGAGCACCTTCACCATCTCTCCGCCTCATCGCATCTCGGCTAGTCGAGATGCGGTAGGAGTCGGCCAGTAGTGGCTCGGCCTCGAGTCTGGCAGATGGCGGGGGCGGCCGTAGCCGTGGTCGGCGGTGGTGCAGCCGCGGTCGCCGCCCGGCTCGCCGTGCGGCGACGAGAGATGCGTTGGGCACCGGCGCAGCGGCAGCGCAGCCAGCCCTACCTGAGCGTTCAGACCCTCGGCGACGGCCCGAGCCCCGTCGTGCTGCTTCATCCCTTGAGCGGTTCCGCCGATTACTTCGGATCGGCCTTCGACGAGCTGGGCGAGCCGGGCCCTCTGGTGGTTCCCGACCTTCTCGGATTCGCCTCCTCACCGCGACCTGACCACGGCTATGGCCCTGACCATCAGGTCGGCGCGATCATCACCAGTCTGGACAAGCTGGAGATCGGGGAGCCCGCCCTCTGGGTGGGCCACGGAGTGGGCGCCGTTCTGGCGCTTCGCGCCGCCGCTACTCATCCCGACCGAGTTAGGGCCGTGGTGGCGATCAGTCCCGTCCTCTATCGAGATCCCGCGCGTGCCCGGCGCCATTTGCGCCGTCTCTCGCCCTTGGAGCTGGGAGGGCCGCTCAATCGCCGGTTAGCCTCGGCGATCTACGGGGGACCGGGGGATCGCCCGCGTTTGGCAGGCCGGCTTGCGCGCATCTGGCGCGTCGATCTGCCCGGGGCGGAGCCGGGCGCTCCCGCGCCTCCCACCGCAGCCGCTTACCGAGAGACGCTCGACAACTGCGTTTTGCGGGCGGATGGGTGGCGCTGGTTCGAACAGATCACCGCACCCGTGCACATAGTGCTGCCCCAGAAGGATCCCGTCCCGGATCACCAGCTGCTGGCGGAGCTGGCCTCCCGCTATCCAAATGTGACCCTCTCGATCTTGCCCTTCGGAGACCATCGCCTGCCCCTGACCCATCCCGACGGCTGCCTGGCGGCGATCGATCGCTTCCGACCGGCACTAGCACACACCTGAGCTGACCGCGGCGCCGGCTGGTCGGGCCTCGCTGCTCCGCTAATCTGATCCCGCCTTGGGGCGTCGCCAAGTGGTAAGGCAGGGGACTTTGGATCCCCCATNNCGAAGGTTCGAATCCTTCCGCCCCAGCCCTCGATTTGGGAGCAGATTCAGCCTAGACCTGTTCCCGCTGTGCGGCGATCTAAGCCTCGAACAGGCTGCCATGCGACTCTCGGCACCCCGAGGTTCAGGCGCTGCGGTTCACGCTGCAGCGCCGTGGACGCGTGCCCGCAGAGTCGGTACGCCAGGGCCGTCGAGCTGGTCAACGTAAGGAGCGCGGCCAGCCATGCTCATCACCAGCGCGAGAGTCGATCCGGTGACCAGCGGCCCGGTGCTTGTGGCAAACGGCCCATCGTCTGNNGAAGTCGCGGCGCGCAAAGAAGTCAGCCACGGGCGTCAGCGCGTCGACGTCTGGTGTACGGGGCAGTCCCAGCGGCTGACGGATGTCTTGGGCGTGCAGGACGACCTCGCCAAGGTAGGCCGGGGTGTGTCCCGAGGGGGCCGTGGTGCTGCCGATGACGGCTCGGAACCGGTCGAGCGTCTCGGCGGGGGTGCTGCCCAGATGCTCGGCCAGCCGGCGCTGGTTGTGCACGTCGACACGGAAACGCGCGCCGAGCATGCTGCGCACCCACCTCCACTGATTCAGGCTTGCCGCG
>PLDE01000067.1 GCA_003135035.1 Candidatus Dormiibacterota bacterium
CATACCGTTGGACGAACTAACCCCCACGTTCAAAGACGGGACTAAGAAGCTCGTGAGCCTGGCATTCAAAGTCACGATCACCGCCGAGAATGAACAGGTACTAGTACCAGGACGAACGGGCAAGTTCGTGCCGCAGAGCTACACTTCGGGCGCCGGTGTGTGGAAGGAGATCGCGAAGGGTCGGATCTTGAGACTTGACCGTATGACAAGCACGGCAACCGGCGAAGTCTACGTGGGCAGCGGTAACAGGATCACCCTGGCCAGCGTGTACAAAGAGCTCACTCGCAGCGACTTTTTGGAGATTGATCAGTATGGAGCAGCAGCAAAAGTGCTGAGCGGATTATCCGAGTGCGCGCTGTCCCTGCAGCTGCAGAAGCAAGGATTCAAGGTGTTTCGCATGCCAGAGGACACTGCCAAGTCAGTAGGCTCATACCGCAACTACGACTTTGAGGTGATCAAGGGCAGCGATGCTCGCCGGATTGAGCTCAAGTCACTCTGGGGCACTAACACTGACCGAGCTCGCCTAATCCATAGCACGGGCAAGGACTATCCTACGAGTAGTTGCAAATTCGCTACCCAGGACTTCTTTGCGGTCAATCTGTTTCTTAGGACGGGCAATATCGAGAACTTTCTTTTCGCCCGTTCCCTGTCAACCAGCACTGATCCGCAGCACGGACTTCCCCCAGTCAAGGGTCACGCCGGGCACGTGAATCAGAATCCTGAATGCAAGGAGGACAACAAGGTTTGGTTCACAGATCTGTCTAAAATTTGGCCCGGCCCTACGCCCCCAGCCGGCTCACTTCTGCTCTAAGCTGCGGACAAGTTCATCTACTTCGGAATCGAGGCTCGACCGCAGCCCGACCGCGGCCACCTCGGCCGCCAGAAGCCGTTCACCGAGCTGGTTGAGCTCCTGCGTTCCCGACCTGGAGATTGGCAGCACCAGGTCAAGGAGCAGATTCTCGCCGACCGCCGGATACGCGATCCCCGATCTGTGACGCACTAGTTGCTGAGTCACAAATTCCGAACGCAGGAGGCGGGCCAATACCATTGGGTCAATCCCCACCGGCCGCAGGACGCCAAAACCTGTCGTACAAATTGCTCCAGCCAGCCCTGGTGGGACGACGCCGATCGTGCGTCGCTCCGGCCTGACGGTCGACACTAGCACGTCGCCAGGTGCGACGAGCCGCCGTGCGCGTGAAGGCGCCGCGCTGCCCATGACCCGCTTGGCCGAGGCCACTCCCCTGGCTCCATCCACGTCGCTGATCTCGATGTAGAGAAATTCCCCCTGAGGCCGGAGCCGGGGATTTGCGGTGTCCCGGACTAGCGAAGCGACCTCGGACACGCGAAGCATGTCTGGCCATAAAGAATGGCCATCTGCACCCTTGGGATCCGAAGCAGCGTGGTGATAGGTAGCATCCCAGCGTTTAGCCCTCTCCACGTGTCCAACCACCTGGATCAGTGGAGATCTGGACTGCCGAAAGCCCTGGAGCAGCTCATTTAGCTGGCCAGTGTGAGTCTCCAGCTTGCGCCTTATTGCTCCTCTTACAGAGATCGAATAACCCACATCTGAACAGACCGCAAAGCGAGTCTCATGTCGATCGTGATCACCTTTGGACAATCGATGGAGATGAATCACCGATGTCTTCGTCATGGTGCCTGCCCCGGCGAAGGTCTCGACGGGCAAGGAGGTTACGGAATCGAGATGAGTCCGGCTACCCAGAAACGCTCTCAGCGACCCGAACAGCCCGCTATTCGTCAAAATGCTGTCGGGGACCACGACCAGTGCATGGCCACCAGGCCGCAGCCAGCGCACATACCTCTCCATGAACAGCACCTCTGACGGCAGGCTACGCGTAGCGGCCCCGAACCGCTGGGCCAACTGAGACTCGGGGACCTCATCCGGTGTAAAGTCCGCTCCATATGGCGGATTTGTGAGGATTACTCCCACTCGTCGATCAAGCGCGTGAAGCGCTCGCGGGGATGCACCCGCGATGGCGTTAGCGCGGTGCAGACTTGCCTGCGGTAGTCCCGCGATCGCGAAATTAGCCAGACTTAGACGGAGCATACGATCGCTCTTATCCACCCCAACGAGCATCTGCGAGGCTATCGTCGTCAACTCTTGGTATGGCGACGAGCCATGGCGGGCCACGCGGCGCGCCATGGCTACTAGAAATGAAGACGTGCCACATGAAGGATCCAGGATGGGTCCAATGCGATCGAAGAACTCCCGCGGTTCGCCGAGGAGGGCTTGTGCCTCTGGCACCTCACTAAGATATAGGTCGACCATATAGTTGACAATCTCCGGAGGGGTGAGATACTGACCCAGTTCCTTCTGGTCGACATAGGAGCCAGCTAGGAAGCGACCAAACGTCTCATTCAGAAGATCACTGCGGGCATGACTCGTGAACAGGATCGCCGGAGCGTCATCAAATGTACGAATGACTCTGACAGCCAGGGCGTCGTCGCTGTCCCGAAGCCGGAGTGCGAAGTCATTGGGGTCGAACTCACCCGCGGTTTTGGGAGGCACGGTATTCATCAGTGCGCTTAGTACGTATCGCTTCAGCGCTTTGGCTGGGCTCTCTGATGCAGTGGTTTCGCCTAGTATGTGTGACGAAATACCATAATCGTTCCGTACAGCGGCCATCAGGTGGGCGGTGATCAGCTTGCACACATCGTCAAGTGCGTCATTCGAGGACCCATGGCCACCGTGCTTGTGAAACATGCTCCGCAACTCGGCCAAGAGCCGAAACAGTTGGTCATCCGAAGTGCCGTCTGTGACCGCGGCGACTCGGCTCCGGGACGGTTGGGATTGGCCCGCTATAAGTGCCGACTCGGTTGTATTAGTGCGGAGAGGGGACAATGTCAAGAGGCTCCTATTTTAACAGATGCACGCAAGAGTGGATACCAAAGCTAGAGCCACGCGGGACCGCGGCGACGCACGCTAAAGATGGATAGACGTGGCCCGTGACCTTCTGGAGCCTGAGGTCCCGATACCTGACTCACTGGCGGCCGACATTCACAGCTTCCACTAAACACTAGGATTTTGCGAAGTGGGGTCCGAACAGGAGCTGCCACGCGGGCAAGGCAGCCCCGATGCGTCCGTCCTGTTCCAGAAGCAGTGCTCGCGTACAGGCATGCTCAGCATCCTGAAGTGCCACGACGGCCGCTGCCCGCTCTGTCGGGCTTTCGGCCAAGCGGGCCGTCACGGGTGGACCAAGACCAGCTGGGTCCGGCCACGGGTCATTGATGCTCTCACTTGCGCTGGCGAAGAACTGGCGTAGCTCCCGGGGATACGAGCCCGTCCAAGGCGGCTGCACGAGCTTGAGAGCCATGACTTCAAGTAAGAAGGCCGGCCTGACGGGCCTGCCTTGATAGTCATTCCACTTCTTGATCATCTTTACGACCGGTTTCCACTGTTCGCTGAATGCAGCGTTGGCGGCAGTTGCTAAGTCAGCATGAACTGTGGGATCTGTTGTGATCCAGCCCCCCTGGCGTCGGTCAGGGATTCGGTAGGAACGGCCAAACTCGAAGGCGGGAACCACGTCGATGCTAAAGATGTGATCGTCCGCATCTTCCGCAATTCCGAAGTCGACCTTGACGGAGCGGTTTCGCTTCCCGATCTGCGGATAGTGAGGCGCCAGGGTTCTGATCAGGAGGTCCAGAATCTGGTCTGGCGCGCCCTGGGCGTACGACTGCTCTGAATCTTCCAGAATGACAAAGATATCGACATCCTTCAGTGGCTTGGTCTTGGTCTCCCGAATATATGAACCCATCAGAAGGTCGCGCTTCACAGCTAACGTGTCGCGTAGCTGGGATCGGAGGACTTGCTGACGCCGGCTCGCGTCTTGCTCTTCCGACGGGCTAACCTCTAGTCGCTTTCGGAATTTGCGGAATGCCTCGGAAATGGTCAACATGGATCAGCGCCAGTAGGACAGGGTCGCACCAACGGTTCCCCCACCAACGACTGCACCAATGGAGTGCTGGGTCAGACCGCTAGTACTGACTAGGCGGGTGGTTGACCAGCCGTCGACGGCAGGAGCGCCATCGGACGTGTCCGCCACAATGCGATAGGAGCAGTTGGCGGGGTACAGCCCATGCTTCTTGATGATCCACGCGACTGCGGCGGAATCGAGCCAGAGGTCGCCTTCTCCATCTGAGCCGTAGACATAGTCGATCGTGAAATCGAATCGACCGATCAGCCTCGCAGAATTGCCCTCAGCCCAGACCTCGAGAATGAGTTTGGATAGGTGTCCGGACTTCAGCCATACCGCGACACCGTGCTCGAGAATGCCCCACTGAGAAACAATCTTCTTGGTATCGAGACCAGAACCCGCAATGATCGACTTCAGACCACGAAGCATATGGTTAGCGACGTGGGTAGCTGTATAGGTGGCGGTACTTACCCTAACGGTACTCATGGCCGGTCCAGGGAATCCAAGTCTATGGTAAGGGTAGCTTTGGGTGCCGCAGATGGAGGACCATCGTGGACATCCACTCCGATCTCCCGAACGTCCAAGTGAGGTGCCGATTTGAGAGCGTCGCGCGCTAGTTCTAGGTCTGCTCCGCAAGCTGGCAGGGAAAGCTTCCACGAGGCACCAGCCGTGGGGTCAAAAGCGAAGGATTCCTCGTCCTCGAGATCGTGATCGATCGCGTCACGACCGTGGAGGGTGTAGATGCGAACCAAGGCGCCGCTACCTTCAATCGTGACAGGAGAATGGCTGGTGTACTCTTCAGAAATCAGCATCGCCGCGAGAGATGTAATGCCCGCTAGCTCTGAACGGGCGCCCGACCCGGGGGGTGTTAGTAGCTCCACCATCCGGTTCCAGGTTTCGACGGAGCTACGCACCGGAACCGAGGCGACGCGGCGGGCGACAATCGTCATTGGATAGACTCGCGTTGCGAGACTGCATCTACAAGATCACTACCTGACATTAGATTTGGATCAACCTTCGCCTCTTTTCGCATTGCTATCGCGACAGCGACCAGTTTTCGGAGTTGGCGGCCATCAATACCGTCAGCGGCTTTGGCAGCGCGACGAACCGATCCGTCCTCGAGCACGCGACGGGCGTCCGGAAATGCGACGGCAACTGCCTCGACCGTATCTCTCAGGATCTTCTCTCGAGCATCAATATCAGGGAGGGGGAACGAATAGACGAAGTCGGCGCGGGATGTGAACGCAGCGTCGACAATCTCCGGGACATTGCTTGTGGCGATGAAGAGCAAGGTGGGGAACTCTCGGGCTAGCCGGTCGACTCCCGTGAGTACAGCATCCACTGCTCGGTGCACGTCAATCGGATTGCTGTCGAGCGAGAGTGCCGAACGGTTGGCCGCCAGGGTCTCGACCTCGTCGAGGAGAACGATGGTCGGGCTGCGCCTCGCACTTTCCGCGATGGGCTCCCTCAAGAGCTGCTCTACAGCCTTCTGGCTTCTACCGTGGGCGGAACTCATCAGTGAGTGCGGATCCACCTCTATGAAACTGAATCGGCCGAGTGAGCTGGCCGCCACCGCGATCTGGTTAGCGAGTCCTCTAGCAAGGGTCGTCTTGCCCGTTCCTGGAAGCCCGACCAATAGGATGATGCCATGCAGGGGAAGACTTTCGAAGGGGATTCCAGCCAGGCGCAGTCGCAGAGTCGTTGCAGCGACGCGAGCGAGCCGCTGCTTGGCGTCAGGTGGCAGGACGATGGCACGCCAAGCGGTGGCGAATTGGTCGTTTGGGAGACCGAGCGATGCAGCAATACCCACGCCCTCGACTGGCGGTTCTCCACGACTCACGGCCGCCGCTCCTCCGAGCTAGCTGGAGTCTCCTCCAAGGGTCGTGTGTATTCGCGAAAGTCGATCGCCATGGGACTGCCGATCGCCTGGAGTCGCTGAAATAGCCGTAACAGGAAGAAAAGCACAGCGCCTCGGTCTTCACTGATCTCGAGGCGTGGACTTAGCGCACCCTCGTACAACGCCTCAAAGGCTCCGTGCACAGGCGAGCATCCCAGCTGGATCCTAGCCTCCACCCCGCAGCTTGCCAAGGCATCGGTGAGAGCGCCCCCGAACGGGGGCGACCACGAACTCCGCACCGTGAGCACTCCCGCAAGAATCTCAAAGAGCTCACGCGGGGGCTTGACTTGGCCACGGTCCACCACTTCACGACTGGTGCGGTGGAGGCTCCGGACGGATTTGGCCTTCTCGGCGGCGTATCGCACATTCTCAAGGTCGAGATCCTGCCTTACCTCGAACACAGCGAATACGCTTTCGGCCGGAATGTACCTTTGGTCACCCTGCTCGAACAACAGCGGACAAAAGTGTCTGTCGTGGACCACAACATCGATCTGTTGGCTCGTATTGCCACGAGCATCCAGCACGAATGCCTTGGAGACCTGGTACCTGCTAGGAAGGAACTTGCTGATCAGATCTCTCCACGCGTTCTCGGTGATGTCCCCCTTGGCAGTCGGATGGGTGAAGAGGCCGGGTGCCGACAGCTTTGTCAGCAACTCCTCCTGATAGTGCAGTAGAAGCCGATGAAGGTCGACTCCCTTCGGGCTCTCGTACATGTGTTCGGCCATGATACTCCCTGCTCGAGGACTACGGTAGGCCCTTCTTACCCCCGCTAGTGTCCCGGTGGCCCGCCGAATTGAGCCTGTGGATAACTGGCCCCTACGCCTGTGGGAAACTAGAGGCTAGTTACTAGCGCCCTGTGGAAAACCTACGATCGTCCGGCTCTGAGTCCAGAGTGGTCTGTGGACTAGGAAACCACGGCAACTGCCGAATGGGCGCTGCCGCGCTGTTCGGTCTATTCAGACCACGCTTGGCCGGGGAGCTATGAGGGGAGGGGATGCAGGCTTTCGAAGACGACGATCCCTGGCTACCTCACATTGGGTGGCCCGACACCCCCGAGGGTACGTCCTCAATGCTGATAATCCTCCAAGGCCCGGGTACGTGATGCTCCACCGCGCCTCCTGCACGACCATCACTGGTACGCCTCCTCGCGGCGACAACTGGACCAGCAGCTATCGCAAGTTCTGCGCCGAGCACAAGTCAGAGCTTACGGGGTTCGCCCGAGTAGAAATTGGCGGTGACAGGACTCCATGCAGTGTCTGTCACCCGGATACCTGACCCGAGGCCAGTGTCAAAACCAGTGCCGAGTGAAACTCCTCTCGGTTGGAGCAACTGACAGTGCCAGTTCAATTTGTTAGTGGACTCCTGATCAGGCGAGAATGGGAGCGCTTGGAGACATTCCTAGTGGAGGAGTGGCCCTATTACGACGGGATACCGGACACCGATCCTATGCATATTCTTCCGCTGGACACGCTAGTTCCAGTGATGGTCAACGCTTACTGGGCCGCCTCGGCTGGCCCGCTGCGCCGCATGTATCGGGCGATGGCAGCGGCGTGTGCTCCGCTGCTGCCGAGCATTCCCACTGAGGCGGATCTGGCGACGGCCACCCCCTCTTCCCTCGGAGAACTAGCGACGTTGATCGACTCCGCCTGTCGCGTCGAGCATGCTGGGCTGGCCATCGCCACCAAGGTTCTGCTGCGAAAGCGGCCTCGGTTGATACCCATGCTGGACTCAGTGATCAAGCAGCACTACTTGGTTCACCGCCACAGTCGAGGTCTAGGAGCTCGGCTTGACGACCCCGCGCGTCGGGTGCCAGCCCTCGTGGACCTCTTGACCGCTGTTCAGGGCGATCTCGTCGGTTGCCTTGACCAACTGACCTCGCTAGGCAACCGGGCGGCTTCCCATGGGTGGCCAATCACTCCCCTGAGGGCAATGGAGATACTCATCTGGACGGAGGTAGAGCCGCATGGGTACTACCGGTACGACACCATCCGGCGGTCGGACCCTACATCAGCCAGCTTGGAGATCCACGAGTGACGTCTCCAGAGCTGAGTCTGGCTGCTGAGATCACCAGATGCCCAATCCTGGCTGCCACGCTCGAAGGGGCAGCGACACCCTGTCGCCGGGTGGTGAGTTGCCTGGGGGATGAGCCCGGTCCGCGATACCTGCCGGAAGCGTGGAATGGCCACCTGGCCGAGGCTCGGATACTCTTCATAAGTTCCAATCCCGGTGCCGGCGATCCCACGG
>PLDE01000263.1 GCA_003135035.1 Candidatus Dormiibacterota bacterium
GCTCCACACCGAGTTCCGCGGCCATGACAGCGTGATCGAGGTGGCCAGCGAGACCCCCTTGCTGGCTGGGATCATTCGAGTCCGCGTCCAGGGCCCAGTCGACCTGGAGTCCGACACCAGGGTCACCCTCTCGGCCAGTGGAGAGGCCCCCGCCTGGCCTAAGCCAGCGGGCTAGTTCCCTGAGTTAGCTCGAGTTCTCTGGCGAGAAGTTGCCGATGCGCTTCGGCTGACTTGTCCCAGCTGTAGCGTCCGGCGCGGCTCAGGCCGAGGGTGCTCAAGTGCTGGCGGAGGTCTGTCTCTCTGAAGAGCCGCTGGAGTCCCTCCACCCATCCCTCGGCGTCCTCGGGCTCAACCAGAAGCGCGGCGCCTTGCGCGACCTCTTGAACTCCGCCGACTCCGTTGGCCAGGACCGGAGTTCCGCACGCCATGGCCTCCAGGGCCGGGAGGCCGAACCCTTCGTAAAGGGAGGGCACACAGGCCGCCACCGCCCCGGAGTAGAGAGCCGCCAAGCGCTCGCCTGATACATGTTCCAGGATCCGCACCCGGTCTCCCAACCCGAGCCGGGCGGCCTGCGCCAGAAGTGCCTCCCGCACCGGATCCGCGGCGTTGGTCACGACCAGCCGGACCTCACTGGAGTTCTCGGCAGGGAAGGCTCGGGAAAACTGATCGATGAGGAAGGGAACGTTCTTGCGGGGATGATGAGCCCCGACCACCAGGAAGTACGGTGCGGCAGCCCCCAACTGTCCCGGTCCCGAACCCCCGTCAGCCCTAACCGGGTGCAGCCCGGCCGCTATTCCGTGGGGGATGACGGTGATGCGATCGGGGTTGGCCTGGTAGAGATGGACCAGATCTGCCTTGGTTGTCTCGGATGGAGTAATCAGCCTGGCGGCGCGCCGGACGGTGTCGATCAGAAAGGACTCCACCGCCTGCGCCTGCCTCTCCGGGTAGGCGCCGGGTGCGAAGCGGTGCTCGACTCCGTGGACCGTGACTACCGAGCGGGGCAGCCGACCGGGAGGGAGCCGGTAGGCGGGGATCCAGAGCAGCTGGGGAGGCCGCCGCTGCAGTTCCCAGCGGAGGCGGAACTTGGTCCAACCGCGGGGCAGCGGTAGACAGCGCCATTCCGATCCGGAAGCCAGCTGGGGAACCGCCACGGGCGGACTCTTGTGATTGATATAGAGGCGCAGGGGCGCTGGCGGCTCTGGAAGGAGCCGGGAAATGACCTCGGTGGCGTAGACACCGATACCGGTGGACTGGGGCTGGAAGGCCCGGCTGGCGTCGATTCCGATCTCCACTGGCGCAGTTTACGTACCAGCCGAAGTGCAGTCGCATCGGGCAGGAGTCGGCCTCCTCGAGGACTTCCCACCCACTTCCCCAGGAGGCCCGGGCGGCCGTGATAAGATCCGGCCGAATTGTCCTCCGAGGGCGATCCGCGGCGACCCAGGAGAGTGCCGGGTCCCGGTGACGCCCTCGCGTTGGTAGGAGTCTTCTCGATCACGGTCGGAAGTGGGGTCGTGGCCGGGGTTTTGCTGGACGAGCACTTTCGCACGCTCCCACTTCTGACCTTCGTCGGTCTGGTTCTGGGATTCGTGGGAGGAAGCTTGGCGGTGTATCGCGGGCTCGCGCCCTTCCGGGGGCGCTAGGCGGTGGTGGTGGAGGCTGATGAGTTGGCGGGCGCCGTGCGCTCTGCCTGGATTGCCGCCATTGGGGCGGCGGTCGTCGTGGTCGCTGTCGCCTTCCTCATCGCCGGCGTGGAGGGAGCGGGCCTGGCCCTGGCTGGGGGCATTTTGGGTGTTGCCAATCTACGTTTCGCCGCCTTCGCCCTGGGTCGCGCTCCGATTGCCTTCTTGAGTTCGAGTCTGCCTCGATTGGCCCTGATCACGGTGCTCCTGGTTGTCTTAGTGGAGGTGCTCGGGCCGGTCGGCATCTGGGGGCTGCTCGGGCTCTTGGCTACCCACCTGGCCCAGGTGGGGGCCATGGTGCGCTTCGGCATCAAGGCGACCAGCAAGTGAGACCGCTAGTTCTCTCTCAGATTGAGGTGGGCAACCACTGGACGACTCACATCTTGGGGATGTCGCTCTACCTCGACAGCGTGGTCAGCAGCCTGGTTGCCTTCAGCATCGTGCTGGGAGCGGGTTTGTACCTGCGCCACGTCACCACCGCCGGTGTGCCCGGTCGCTTTCAGGCGTTCATCGAGATGGTCTGGCAGACGGTAGACGACTACGTCATGAGGATGATCGGCCCGTTCGCCAGCTGGGCCGTGCCACTCTGCACAGTCCTCTTCTTCTACATCTTGGTGAGCAATTGGCTGGAGCTAATCCCGACGGGTGGCCGGCTGACCTCGGCCACTGCCGATGTCAACGACACCGCCGCACTCGCTGTGATCGTCATCTTCCTGGTCCATTTCACATCGATCCGCCAGCGCGGCTTCAAGCGCTACATAAAGATCAACTACTTACATCCCGCAGGGATGCCGAGAGTTTTCTACGTTCTGTTGGCGCCCATCAATATCATTTCGCAGATCTCCTACCCCATCTCGCTGACACTGCGGCTCTTTGGCAACATGTTTGCCGCAGCGCTGATGTTGCAGATCATCGCCCTGCTACCGCTCTATCTTTCTTGGGCTTTCAACGGAGTATGGAAGCTCTTTGAAGGGGTTTTCGTTGACGTGATCCAGGCCTTCATATTTGCCCTGCTGACGGTGATCTACCTGAGCATGGCGACGATGGAGCACGAACCCGAAACTGACTCGGCGGTCGAGGCCGCCACCGCTTAGGGGCAAAGCCCCACAGTCGCACTGGGAGGAATTCAATGGCGCTCGACACGTCTCACGCAATCGTGTACGCCGGAGCCATGATCGGCACCGGTGTCGGTGCCGTCGGGGCGGCCATCGGCGACGGTCTCGCTGGGGCCCAATTGATCGCCGGCATCGCGCGGCAGCCGGAAGCACAGTCGCGGCTCCTGACCTGGACCTTCCTAACCGTCGGTCTCGCCGAGGCTGTCTACTTCATCAACCTCGCGTTGATGTTCGTTTTCATCAGCCTGGCCGGCAAGTAGGGACTCTCTGTGCCCGTGGTCGCCGCCAACAGCCCGCTCTCACTCAATCTCACCTTTCCCGTTGAGATCGTCGTTTTTCTTGCCCTCTTGTATTTGCTCTCGCGGTACGTCTTCCCACCCATCTCCAACGCCCTCAAGGTGCGCCAGCAGCAGATCGCCCAGGCGCTCTCAGAAGCCGAGGCGGCTCGCCGCGAGGTGGATGAGGCGCGACAGAAGGAGAAGTCGGGCCTGGCCGACGCCCGGCGTCAGGCCCAGGAGATCTTGGACCGAGCGGAGAAGCTTGGCGAGGAGCTTCGCGAGGAGCTCCGCCAGAAGGGACGGCAGGAGCAGGAGGCCATGATCACCCGGGCTCGGGCCGAGCTCGCCCAGGAGCGAGAGCAGGCGGTTAGCCAGCTGCGCCGGCAGGTGGCCGACCTGGTCCTCCTGGCGACTCAGAAGATCCTCGAGGAGGAGCTCGACCAGAAGCGGCAGCGCCGTCTCATCGACGAGGCACTGGCCGAGGTGGACCTGAGTGCCTGAAGCACCCCGGGTGCCCAGCACCGCTCGCCACTACGCGCAGGCGATCTTCGAGTTGGCGCAGGACGAGGGAAGCTTTGGGCCGTGGCAGAAGCGTATGGACAACCTGCGCCAGCTGTTGGAAGACAGCGAGCTGGCGAAGGTGCTCGCCGAACCCTCACTGCGGATTGCCGAGAAGGTCGAGCTCTGCCAAGCGGTTCTGGCCCAGGACAAGNNCGCCAGCGGCTGTTGCCGGCCATTGAGGAGGGCTACCACCAGCTGGTCGACAAGCGTGAGGGTCGCGTCCTGGCCCAGTTGACGACCGCGGTAGCGGTCGGCGCCGCCGAGCAGAAGCAGCTGGCCGAGCAGCTCTCTGAGCGGCTTCATCTCGACGTTCGTTTCGAGGCCAAGGTGGACCCCTCCTTACTGGGAGGGGCGGTGGTCCGGGTCGGTGACCATGTCTTCGACGCAAGCCTGACCACCAGGCTCCAACAACTGCGCCAAGACCTGCTCACCCAGGTACCAAGTAGATGAGGAAAGAATGAGCATTAGCGCCGCCGAGATTGGTCAGATCATCAAGCGCAAGATCGCCGACTTCGACGCTCCCGTGGTGTCGGCGGAGTCCGGCGTGATCACCACGCTGGGCGACGGGATAGCCCAGATCTACGGTCTGGAGGGGGCGATGGCCGGCGAGCTGCTCAGCTTCCCGCACGACATCTTGGGCATGGCCCTCAGCCTCGAGGAGGACCAGGTTCGAGCGATCATCCTGGGGCGCTTCGAGGAGCTCAGCGAGGGCGACGAGGTGCGCACCACCGGTCGGGTGGTCGAGGTTCCCGTCGGCCGCGAACTGGTGGGACGCGTCGTCAATGCCCTCGGCCAGCCCATCGACGGCAAGGGTGAGATCGCCACCACAGAGCGTCTCCCGGTGGAGCGCCAGGCCCCCGGTGTCATCGACCGACAGCCGGTCAACACGCCCGTGCAGACCGGGATCAAGGCGATTGACGCGTTGGTCCCCATCGGGCGCGGCCAGCGCGAACTGATCCTGGGTGACCGGCAGACGGGCAAGACTGCCATTGCGCTCGACACCATCCTGAACCAGCGCGGGAAAAATGTGGTCTGTGTCTATTGCGCCATCGGCCAGCGCGCGTCCGCCGTCGCC
>PLDE01000227.1 GCA_003135035.1 Candidatus Dormiibacterota bacterium
GTCGCTTCTGGCCACCCGAGAGTGCGGTCGCCTTGCGGCCGATCATTTCCTCTAAGTCGACCAGCCGCAGCAGCTGGGCGGGGTCGGCCTCGAACCCGTAGAGCCGGCCGAAGAGCCGGATCGTCTCGGCGCAGGTAAGGTCCTCGTAGAGGGCGCTCTCCTGCAGCTGGACCCCCACCCGGCGCCGGGCCCGCAGGGGCGACAGCCCGAGCACCCTGACCTCCCCGGAGTCGTACGACCTCAGCCCCTCGATGATCTCCATGGTGGTCGTCTTGCCGGCCCCGTTGGGCCCGAGCAGAGCCACGATCTGGCCCCTCTGGATCTCCAGGTCCAGGCCCCGCACCGCCTGCACCGGACCGTAACTCTTGTGAAGGCCCCGGACCGAGACGGCGAGCTCGCCGGGATGGCTAGCCGGCCCACCTTCGCCGTCTGGAATTCCTCGCCCCTCCATCTAAAACATGGCCTTCCTCGGCGGTTTTCGCGCCCAGGGTAGCACCCACCCGGGGGCGCCCCGGAGGGCTCCATCTGCCAGCCTCCTGAAGTGCGGACGGCCCGGGTCGTCGGTCCTGTCGTACCGTCCTGCCAGTGAAGTCGATCCTCGGACGCCTGCGCCGCTGGTTCCCGGCTCGGGTGGTGGTCCGCTACCTCAATCGCAGCGGTCCCAACCTGGCCACCCTGGTCGCCTGGAACATGCTCTTCTCCTTCTTCCCGATCATGGTCCTGGCGGCAACTCTGGCCGGCCTGCTACCCCACCAGGGGACAGGAGTCGGTCACGGTCTCACCCAGGCAATCGCCAAAGCCCTGCCCGGGGGCAAGGGTGCGGCCGTGGTCCATGCCCTCAACTCCTTCCACCACGAGTCGGGGATCCTGGCCATTGTCGGAGTGGTGGGCCTGCTCTGGGGCGGTTCATCCCTCTTCGGGGCGATGGACCAGGCCTTCGCCAGCCTGGGGGAGACCAAGTCCCGCTCCTTCATCCCCCAGAAGCTGATGTCGTTCGGGATGATCGTGCTCTTCGCCTGCCTGGTCGTCCCGGTGGTGGTGAGTTCCAGCCTGCTGGCCGTGGTCAAGTCGGTTCCCGGCATGCCCGGGCTGTTGACCAGCGGCCCGGCTGGTCTCTTGGTGCAGATCGCCTTTTCCCTGGTGGCCGGTACTTTGCTCTTCTGCGCCATCTACTTCCTGGTGCCCCGGGTGCGCCGTTCGGCCCGCGCGGTGATCCCAGGAGCCATCACCGCGGCCGTTCTCTTCGAGGCACTGAGCCTCGTCTTTCCCCTCTATTTCAAGTTGGCGCACGGCTTCAGCACCTACGGGACCACCTTCAGCCTCTTCTTTCTCGTCTTGACCTACGTCTTCTTCCTCTCCCAGATCACCGTGGTCGGCTTCGTAGTGGTGCTGGAGGGCGAGCCTCAGGAGGTAGCGACCAACTCCGAATCAGGCAGCCGAGCGCTCACCGCCGCCCAGACTCAGCCCTGAGCGTCGACGCTGGCCATCTGAGCCGGCACCAGCTGACGACTGATCACCACGACCAGGTAGAACAAGACCAAGATGGTGACGCCCGCAAGCTGCCCGACAATATCTAGACCTGGGTCGTGGAAGGGCACCAGATTGGCGAGCTGAGAGGCGATTCCCAGGCAAAGGCCGTAGATGACCAGGCTTTTGCCGGCGGGGCGACGGCGAAACATAAGCACTCCGCCGAGCAGACTCAAAATCGCCCCTACCTCGAGTCCCGCACTGCTGAAAAAGAAGAGTGCACCACCACTGAATTGCAGCGACTGCCAGTGGAAACCAGAGCTGACCAATGCGACCTGCTGGAACGAGATCGATTACAAGACTAGACCTAGCGCTGACCAGACGGCGAAGAAGAGACCGACACTGGAGTTATCAAATCTGATGCTGGCCGGTGACTTCTCGGCCACGGGCGGGGACACCAGAAAATTGCGCATCGCGGCAGCGCTCCTTTCGTGCGCGGGAGGCGACGAGCAGATTCTCGCGCCTGCCGCGCTTGCCGTCCAGCCGATGAGGACTTTCTGGTACCGGGCTCACTCTTGCAGGTACCAAAGCAGTCAGGCTGCAGCGGCTATCCGCTGATCGACGGCTCCCAGACACCCGCCCGGTAGAGCCGACCCGGAAGCTCCCGACCGAGGAGCTTCTCCAGCCATTGGGCGAGCGAACACATGGCCCCCACATCCGCGCGCAGGGTAGCCCCCAGCCGCTGCAGCATGTAGAGGAGATCCTCGCTGCAGACATTGCCAGTGGAGCGGGGGGCGAAGGGACAACCCCCGATGCCGCCCACCGAGCCTTCGAAGCGGCGGACTCCGGAGCGATACCCGGACAGAGCGTTAGCCAAGCCCATGCCTCTGGTGTCGTGCAAATGCAGGGAGAGATAGCCCAGCGGCACGCGCTCGGCCAGGCGACCGATGAGCCCGGCCACCTGGGCGGGATCAGCGACGCCGATGGTGTCGGCAATGCTGATCTCCGCCGCGCCCAGCTCGGCTAGCTCGGAGGCCAGGTCAAGCACCACCTCTGGATCCACTGCGCCTTCATAGGGGCAGCCGAAGGCAACGCTCAGGCTGGCGTCCCACCTGCAGTCGGCCCCTGTGGCGTCGCGAGCCAGCTCGCCAATCTCCTCCATGGTCTGCCGGACGGTGCGGTTGAGATTGCGCTGGTTGAAGCCGTCGCTGGCGCCGACGTTGACGATGACCCTCCTCACACCGACCCCCAGGGCTCGCTCCAGGCCCTGGCGGTTGGGCACCAACACCCGGACCCGGCTGCCGACCTCAGAGCCCCGCTCCGCCACCAGCGCGGTCATCACGGCCTCGGCGTCGGCCAGCTTGGGAACCCATTTCGGGGCCACGAAGGAGGTCGCCTCGACCATGTCGACGCCGCAGTCGAGGGCCCCTCGAATCAGCTCCAGCTTGCGCTCGGTGGCGACGTCCTCAGTCAGGTTCTGGAGCCCATCTCGGGGCCCCACCTCAGTGAAGAGGACCCGCTCGCTCAGGGCCGCGTCAGTGGTCACTGGCCCGGGAGTCTAATCCCGCCGGCGGAGCCGCTCGAGGGTGGCCGCTGCCACAGCCACCACCGGGGCTCCCGGTTGGGCTGCCCCCAGGGTCACCCGGAGAATCGCCCGACGCGCCCGGAAGGCGGCGACCTTGGTGCGGCTCAGGCAGTTGGGTGAGCAGAAGCGCCGTGACCCGTTCTTTGAGGTGTCGACGAAGGCGCGATCACAGTTGGCCGCGCTGCAGAGGCCGAGCCGCGCCCCGCCGGGGGAACCGATGACCACGGCCAGGGCGATGACACACATGGCCCCTCGGGCCACCGCCTGACCCGCCTCCTTGGCTTGACTGTGGAAGTGAAGGTGCCATGGCTCGCCATCGTGCCGGGCCAGCTGGGGGGCGGCTTGGTAGCGGGTGAGCAGGGTGTTCACCATCGCCGCCGCCCGATCCTGGCGCCCCTGAGACATCAGTTCGAACACCGAGCGCAGATCGCAGGCGAGCCGGATCATCTCCTCGCCCGCCTGCCGCGTCAAGGTCACCGGATGCCCTGAGATCTTGGCCTCAACCTCCTGGGCCAAGTCATGCCGCGAGACAGGGTCAACCGGCAACCGCCAGAGGCGGCCCTGCGACCAACCCGGGCTGAGCCGGTTGATCAGCTCAACGGCTGGGTCAACACCTCGATCCGCGTAACTTTCAAACTTCATTTTGACTGGTACCAAAAGCATGATACACTGTTACTATCAACGAAGGCATCGACAGTTACAAAAGGAGGAAATTATGTTTGATGGAGCCCTATACCTCCTAGCCCAGGACCATGAGCGCGACATCCATGCTGCTGTGGTGACGGGTCGCACCGGGCGCGATCTGGCTTGCCTCGCCGAGGAGACCCGCAGGCGCCGGGTGGCGGCTGCGCGCAGATTGCTCAACGGCGCTCTGCGGCGCGGCTGACGTCGGCCGAAGAGCTCTCAGAGCGGCGGGTGGAGGTGCGGAGAGCCCTCCTCCGGTGTCTCGTCGGAGGCGGCGATAGCGCCCTCGGCCGGGTCGTCTCAGAGCTCACCCGGGCGACAAATCGCCCGGGTGAGTCACCAAGCCTGCAATCATGGCTCCAGTGGATGATGCTGCGAGCCGACCGGAAGTCGGCAATGGCCACCCTCAGGACGGTCCGTGCGTTACTCTCCTGACCACCCTCGGTGGACGAGAGATGGCTAGGTGACGCCTACATACAATTCGGGCCGCATGGACGACAAGGTGATGGTCGACCTGCTCGAGCGGGTCGGCAACCTTTTCACGTCCAGCCTCGACCTCAAAGTCAACATCGACTTCACCCTGCGCGCCCTCTCGCAGCTGGTCTCCTGTGATGGCGCGACGGTCTTCCTGCTCGACGAGGATGAGACCCGGCTCACCGCCATGGTCACCTTTCCCTACACGGAGCAGGTCAGCAGCGTCGCTTCCTTCGGGCTTGGCGAGGGCATCGTCGGCTGGTCCGTGGCCGAGCGCAAGGCCCTCCGCGTCGACGACGCCACCTTGGATCCACGTTTCAAGGCGCTCTCTGCCCCGCACGCCCCGCGAAGCGTCCTGGTCATGCCCCTGGAGTCGCCCAACCGCGTGGTCGGTGCTCTAACCCTCACCCGCAAACGGGTCAAGCCTTTCACCGAGCTGGAGCAGGCCCTGGTCCGGGTGATTTCCAATCAGGCCGCCATCAGCATCGACAACGCGGCTCTGCACGCGGCCGTCCAGCGTCAGCTCCAGGAGATCGCCCTCCAGAAGCATGAACTGGAAGTTGCCAACGCGCAGATCCGGGAGAACAGCCGGCTCAAGAGCGAGTTCCTCGCCAACATGAGTCACGAACTGCGCACCCCCCTCAACGCCATCTTGGGTTTCAGCGAAATTCTCAAGGACAACCTGGCCGGCAAGATGAGTGCTGCCCAACAGCACGAGTGCCTGGAAAGCATCCACGCCAGCGGCCGCCACCTCCTCAACCTGGTCAACGACGTCCTCGATCTGAGCAAGATCGAGGCCGGACGACTGGAGCTCCAGTACGAGGAATTTACCTTGGGGTCCTGCATTTCCGAGGTGCTCACCGTGGTCCGGCCCCTGGCCGAGCGCGGCGGCGTCACCCTCGAAGTCGAGATCGACAATGACACAGTGCTGCTGCGCGCTGACAAGGGCAAATTCAAGCAGGTGCTCTACAACCTACTCAGCAACTCGATCAAATTCACACCGGAAGGTGGACAGACTGTGATCAAGGCCAAGGCCCGTCCCCGGGCCGGCCAGTTGGTGCTGCAGGTCAAGGACAACGGGATCGGTATCGATCCCCAGCACCACGATCAGATCTTCAGTGAGTTCTTCCAAGTGCAGGCTTCCGACGATCGTCAGTTCGAGGGCACCGGCTTGGGGTTGGCCCTGGTCAGGCGCCTGGTCGGCCTCCATGGCGGCACCATCAAGGTGGACAGCCAGCTCGACCACGGCACCACCATGACGGTGACCCTGCCCCTGCACGGACTGCGCCCGGACGGGCAGATGCGCAATCGAATCCTCGTGATCGAGGACAATCCCAGTAGCCTGGAGCTCTCCACCCTGGTGCTGCGCGGTCAGGGCTTCAAAGTGGACACTGCCACAGACGGTCAGCAAGGGTTACAAAAGGCCAAGTCGCAGAGCTATGACCTGATTCTGATGGACATTCAGTTACCCGGGATCGACGGCCTGACGGTGACCCGCCTACTCAAGGCGGATCCCCGTACCGCGCAGACCCCGATCGTGGCACTCAGTGCCCGGGCCATGGTTGGCGATGAGAAGGAAGCCCTGGAAGCGGGTTGCTCAGGCTACATAACCAAGCCGATCGAGGTGAAGAACTTCGTGACGACGGTCACCGAATACCTGGAGGCACAGGGTGCATGAGCGGCGGTAACAAAACCATCCTGCTGGTGGAGGACGATCAGGCCACCCGTGACATCGTCAGGCTCGCCTGCGAGCCACAGCACTACACCGTGGTGGAGACGGGCACCGGCCTGGAAGGCTTGGACATGGCCCAACAGACCTCGCCTGACCTGATCATCCTGGATATAAACCTGCCCGGCATGAGCGGCCTCGACGTCTGTCGCAAGCTTCGCGCCGATGGTTACAAGGTGCCGATCATCATGCTCACCGCCAAGAGCGACACCATCGACGTGGTGGTTGGGCTCGAGCTGGGGGCGGACGACTACGTCGTCAAGCCCTTCGAGGTTCGCGAGCTGGTCGCCCGAGTGGGGGCTCATCTGCGCCGGTCCGACGTGGCGCCCACCGATCAGCTCAAGGAGCGCTTCGAATTCCCGGGCTTGACCATCGATCTTCGCCGGCGCCAGGTCTACCGGGATGGCGAGGAGATTCAGCTGACCCTGACCGAGTTCAACTTGCTGGCCCTCCTGGCCAGCCGACCGGGCCAGGTGATGAGCCGGGCCGAGCTCCTCCGCCGAGTCTGGGGCTACGAGGTGGAGATCGAAACCCGCACCGTGGACGCCCACGTCTACCGCTTGCGCCGAAAGATCGAGCCGTCGGCCGACCGTCCCTCGTACATCCACTCGGTCCCGGGGATTGGTTACCGCTTCGCCGGCTAGCGGCTAGCGGCGAGCCCGGGCTGCCGGGCGTTCAGCTCAGTAGATGAACCCCACGAAGTAACCCATGGTCGGAGAGATGGTTCGGGTGTCCTCCACGCCCAAGCCGGCGACGTTCATCTCCGACTGCTCCCAGCTGCCGTTGGGCAGCACTTTGGTCACGAATCCGACGTGGCCGTCGTAGCTGTTGTCGAATACCGCGATGGCACCCACCACCGGCACCTGTCCCTCCGGGTAGCCGAACGCTTGGGCGTTGGTCCACCAGTTGACCGCGTTGCCGGTCCAGGGGACATAGCGCTGGCTGGCAACCCAGTAGGTGCACTCTCCCCAGGGGAAGGGGTCGTTTGCTTCGGGCTTGGTCGGAGCCACCTCAGGCACCCCCACCGCCTGGGGATAGAAGTCCTGAGCGGGCAGCGAGGTCGGCGAAGCCGCGGCCGGCATCAGGAGGAAGCTGTTGGGCGCCAACGTGCTCCCGGCGGTGAGATTGTTGTAGTTGAGGACCACCCCGGGACTGACCCGGAAGCGAGATGCGAAGCTGGTGAGCGTCTCCCCAGGGAGGACCCGGACCAGCACCGTCGGGCCCGCCGGTGGGATGAGCAGGTCCTGACCCGCGGCCAGCGTGGTCGCCCAGGTTAGGCGGTTGCTCCAGTCCAGCTCCTCGGGGCTGGTCTGGTACTTGGCGGCCATGGTCGCCAGGCTCGCTCCCAGGGGAACGCTCACTACCGGGGCGGGCAGCACCTGGATGCTTCCCGGAACTGCTGCCGGTTTGTCGTAGTACTGGCCCGCCTGAGCGGACGCCGGAGTCGGCCAGACCGACGCCGAGGTCGAAACCGTCTGGACCCCGTTGCGAGACGCTGAGATCCAGCCCGCGATCAGTAGGCCACAGGCGGCCAGTACCACGGCGAAATGAGTAAGACGGCGGTCAGGACCCGGCAGGAGCTTCTCCCCAGCTGCCCACGGCGGACTACTAAAACCTCTCGCTGACGCCCACGCTCCCTCAAGCAGCGCGCCCGCGCTCCGACCCTACCAGACGGCTCGTCGGGGTGTCAAAGGAACTTGAGGTCAGCGTGAGTACGAATTCGCCACCCGCGCTTCGAAAGCGGCCCGAACTCTGACTATCCTGGAAGCGCGATGTCTTTCAACCCGGACTGCGTGGGGACGCGCTACCAGGGGACGCCTCAGCTACTCGACCGCGATCGACATGGCGCCTATGCCGAGGCGGTCGGAGCGAGCCCTGGAAGCGAGGGTGAATTCATCCGGCCGCTCGCCTGCTTCGCCGCCGTCTACCTGCTCTGGCCGGTGGTTCCCCAGCTCTTCCAAGATCCTGAGGTGGGTCTGGACGTGGAGCACCTCCTCCACGGCGAGCAGGAGTTCTCCTTCGAACGGCCACTTGCCTTCGACGAAACGATTGAACCACAAGGGCTCATCGCCCAGGTCGATCGGCGTCGAGGCATGATCTTCCTTGATTTTCGTTGCGAGGGTAGAGACGCCTCCCAAGCGGTTGTGGCTCGGGCGCGGAGCCTGTTTGTGGTCAAGGAGCCCAAGTGAGTCGTAACCCAGGCCTCGACCACTTCCCACCCCTTCTCGGCGAGGGACCGCCCGAGAGGCGGAGGAAGGTCAACCAGGCAGTCATAGCCGCTTACGCCGAGGCCTCCGGGGATCACAACCCAATCCACTTGGATCGGGACTACGCCCAGCGGGCGGGACTGCCCGACACCATCGCGCACGGGTTGCTCACGCTGGGCACCGCCTGCGCCGGCGTGGAGGGCTGGGCTTCCGAGCGGGCCTGGGTCGCCCGCATCTCCTGCCGGTTCTCACGTCCAGTCCGCTCCGGGGAGGAGTTGACCTGCACAGCTCAGGTGACGGAAGTGGGCGAAGGTGCTGCCGTGCTGGAGTTGGCGGCTCTGACCTCCCCGGAAGAGCGAGCCCTGACCAAGACCAAGGTCGAGTTGAGAACCCTGGTCGAGTCCTAGCCAGTGCCCCTGGATTTCTCCCTCACCCCAGAGCAGGAAGAGATCCGGGCCCTGGCCCACCAGTTCGCTGAGCGCGAGATACGACCGGTCGCGGCGGAGTACGACGAGCGAGAGGAGACGCCTTGGCCGGTCATCCGCAAGGCTCAGGAGTGGGGACTGGGAGCGGCTGCGGCTCTACCTATCGAGTACGGCGGGGGCGGCCTTGACCACCTGACCCGACTCCTGGTGATTGAGGAGCTGGCCTGGGGAGACGCGGGAATCGCAGTGAGCATCTCCGCGAGCACACTGGCCGGGGCCGCCATCCTGGCCATGGGCACCGACGCGCAGAAGCAGCGCCACTTGGGGGTGCTCTGCGACTCCAGCGAGGTGCGCCTGGGAGCCCTGGGACTGACCGAACCGGAATCTGGCTCCGACTCGCTGGCCCTGCGGACCACCGCTGAGAAGGTGGATGGAGGCTACCTGCTCAATGGCACCAAGCAGTTCTGCACCAACGGCGGGATCGCCGAGATCCAGGTCGTCTTCGCCAGCGTGGATCTCAGCGCGGGTCCGGCCGGAGTGGCCGCCTTTGTGGTGGAGAAGGGGAATCCCGGTATGCACCAGGGTCGCAAGGAGCGCAAGCTGGGCGTGCGCGCCTCCCACACCGCCCAGGTGATCCTCGACGACTGCTTTGTGGCCGAGGATGCCCGGCTCGGTTTCGAGGCCTCCGGTGAGAGCCGGGGACCGGGCGCCGCCGGCGCCATGGCCACCTTGGAAGAGACCAGGCCCGGGGTGGCGGCAGCGGCTTTGGGAATCGCCCGAGCGGCCTTCGAGTACGCCCGCGATTACTCCCTCAAACGCGAGCAGTTTGGCAAACCGATCGGGGCCCACCAGGCGATCGCCTTCAAGCTGGCTGACATGGCAACCGAGATCGACGCCACCCGCTTGCTGGTCTGGCGGGCCGGGTGGCTGGCCAACCAGGGTCTCGGCTTCGCCCACGCGGAGGGGAGCATGGCCAAGCTGATGGCCGGGGACGTGGCCATGCGGACGACCGTGGAAGCGGTGCAGATTCTGGGCGGTTACGGCTACATCAAAGACCATCCCGTCGAGCGCTGGATGCGCGACGCCAAGATCTACCAGATCTGGGAAGGGACGGCTGAGATCCAGCGATTGGTGATCGCCAGAGCGATCCTGGGAATACGAATCTAGTTCAGCCCAGGTACATCCTCCCGAGCCGTTATGTAGCCAAACCGTCCATTAGGATTGTTGCCAATCCGGTTGCCAAATGGCTACANNATCAGGAAGCACACCGACGAAGGCATTTCCCAAATCAAGGCCAAGGCCAACAGGTACTTTGGCTACTTCAGGGCCTACTACACAGCACCAGATGGCTCCCGAGTCTGGAGCGGGAGGCGGTACCGGGATTACGACGAGGCCAAGGCATTCACACTCCAGGCCAAGCACGAGATCAAGGCATCGGCCCCGGCCAGCCTGACGGTTGGCGGCTACCTCCAAGCATGGCTTGACCGGCAGACCACCGGCAGCAAGCGGGATGGCTTCAGGCGCCGAGATGCCTCTGTTGCTGCCTACGGTCGGCACCTTAGCCGCGCTGCTGGCATTCACTCCCTACCCCTAACCTCCCTCACCCAAGACCACCTTGAGTCCTTGTACGCGCAACTAGCCGACGGCACTGCTACCGACATAGACGGCAACGCAATCAAGGGATCGGCTGGACAGGGCATCAAGGCACAGTACGTCCGCCAGATTCACAAGACCCTAAGAACCGCACTCGACGATGCCGTGGAGCGCGGACTGATTACCAAGAACCCTGCCACCTCGAAGAACATCTCCCTACCGGGAATCGAGGAGGATTCCGAGTTTGAGGCTCACGTCATCACACCAACCGAGCTTGAGTTGCTTTACGCAGCGGCTGACTCCGACTCCGAGGGCTGTCTAGTAAGCACCATACCTGCCACTGGCCTGCGTAGGTCCGAGGCTTGTAACCTTGAGTGGTCCGCAGTGGACCTAGCCAGCGACGATCCAAAACTCTACGTCGCAAAGACCAAGGATTGGTCACCAAAGAGCAAGCGATCCCGCCGAGTGGTTCATATTTCTACCGCAACGGCTGACCGGCTGCGCAAGTGGCACAAGGTGCATGGCGAATCGCAATTTGTGTTCGGCCACAATGGAACAGCACTTACAGCTAAACAAGCCGAGACAATCTGGAACAGAGTCCGCCGCAATACAGCCAAGCCGGTGTCCGACGATATCACCCCACACAGCGCCAGGCACAATATAATGAGCAACAACGCGGCTCATCACCTACTAGAAACAGCCGCCTACCTTGGGCATTCACCGCAAACGGCACTGCGACACTACTACCATCCTGAGGAGGTCAGGCCTGCGTTCCTGGTTTCGTAGCGGTATTCGATTGGTCGAGGCAACCGACGCTCCACGCCACGAAAGATCGGCAAGGCGAAGATAGGATCAACTCTCGATAGTTGGTCCCTCTTCTGTGTCTGGAGATATGTGGGCAGATGCTTCATGGCTATTGAGTTGGTGAATCGGTCGAGGTCTTCCACACGATAGCGATACGTACTCCCCAGCTTGAATCTGCCAACCTCACCACTACGCGCAAGCTCGTTCAGTTTGGAACGGCCAATACCCATGTATCGAGCGGCTTCGGTTAGGCGAAGGTTGGCGGGTTTCATGGATGGGTTACCCTAACCCACTTCCCCAGATCCGTCGGGGCCCACACGACCGCCCTTAAATCGCTCCAGGTGCCTTAATAGACCCTATCCCCTAACCCGACCCCAACACTGAAGTCGGCTCTCACGGGCCGGGTGGGGACGAGCGCACTCCGCGAGGGGAGCCAAAATCGCTACAAGTCCACGCTCTACACAGTGTAGTCGCGCAGGATGGCGGCATCTGACGACTCTGGTAGTCGCAGCTCGATCGGGTCGTCCGCCAACCGCCACTGCGACGGTAGCCCGAATCGGATCCCACGCCGGCGCTCCGTGTTGCATCGCCCCGCCTCCACGAGACCTAGACGGCCGGGCGGCTGGGGCGCTTTAGCTAGTTCCGCTCCTTTGACCGGCGGATCAGCTGAGCCCCTCCAGAACGGAATCTTGACTGCGACGCCCCTGGACCGTCTATTCTGGCACCGAGTTGGCTGTGGGGCCAGGGGTTCTGGAGGAGTTGTCATCGAACTCACGAGGATGCGCGTCACCGACTACAAGTGCGTCCTGGACTCCGAGTGGTTCTCCGTNNTAGGTGATCTCACCTGCCTGGTCGGGAAGAACGACTCAGGCAAGACCGCCCTTCTTGAAGCCCTGGAGAAGCTGAACTCAGTCCAGCCCAATCGCGCCAATTTCGACGTGACAGACACCTACCCGAGGATGGACCTTGCCGCATACAAGCGGTCCGAAGTCACAGCCATCCCAATTGAAACCCAATGGGAACTCTCCTCCGCGGAGGCGGCGGCCATAAATGATCTCGTGGGCACCCCAGTCCTGCTGGCTACCACTGTGGGCCTCTCCAAGAGCTACAAGAACGNNACCGTGAATATTGACCACGCAGCGGCGGCCAAGCACTATCTAGACGAGTCGTCCCTCAGTTCAGGTGAGCGCCAACCTCTACGTGACACTTCCCCGGGTGAGCTCGTGAAGTCCTTAGCGGGAATCGCTCAACGTACACCTAGGCAGGAGGCGTTGCGGACGAGGCTCGCCGAGCGCCTTCCTAGTGGCAGTCTGCGCAGCGCCGTGGAATCTTATCTGCTGTCATACCTCCCGAAGTTCCTCTATTACACGCACTATGACAAGCTGCCAGGGCAAGTCTCGCTCGAGAAATTGATGGCCTACAGGGCTGCCAACCGCCTCGACCAAGACCCCGGGGACAAGGTCTTTATCGCGTTGCTGTCTATGGTAGATACCACCCCAGAGGCTATCGGTCGCATCCAGAGGTTTGAGCCCCTAATGGCCGAGCTCGAAGCCTTGGGCAACGGCCTGAGCTCTAGAATCTTCGAGTACTGGACTCAGGATCATCATCTTGAGGTTGAGTTCAGATTCGACCGGGCCAAAGCCGAAGATCCGCCTCCTTACAACGCTGGCAACGTCTTCCGAACGCGGATCAGGAACAACCGGCACGGTGTGACCATCGGGCTGGATGAGCGCAGCGCTGGCTTCATTTGGTTCTTCTCATTCCTTGTCTGGTTTTCTGAGGTCAACCGTACTCACGGCGAGAATCTGGTCGTGTTGCTAGACGAACCCGGACTCTCTCTCCATGCTCGTGCCCAAGCGGATCTCCTGCGATTCATCAAAGAAGAGCTGCTGGCCAAGTACCAAGTCATGTATACGACCCACTCACCGTTCATGATCGACGCCAGCGACCTCCTCTCTTGCCGCACTGTCGAGGATGCCACGGGACCCGTGCCTGAGGAAATCCTTGGGACCAAGGTCGGTGATGATGTGTTGAGCACCGACGCCGACACCTTGTTTCCGCTGCAGGCTGCTCTGGGCTACGACATAACGCAGCGGATGTTCGTCGGTGAGCACTGCCTTTTGGTAGAGGGCACATCTGACCTAGTCTTTCTCCAATGGTTCTCCAAGGAGCTTCGTAGCCGCAGGCGCACCGGCTTAGATCCCCGCTGGACGATCACCCCCTGCGGTGGAATTACCAAGGTGGCCAGCTTCGTTGCCCTCTTCGGTGGACGTCGCCTCCTCCACGTGGGTGTGCTTACCGACTACGGACCGGGGGACAAAGCAAACGTCAAGAGACTACGTGACGCGCAGCTGCTTCAGGAGAGCCACATCCTGACCGCAGCCATGTTTGTGCCGGATGCTGACGAAGCAGACATCGAGGATGTGGTTGGTCGGGACCTATACGTGACACTCGTCAACGGTGCCTTCCAGTTGGCGGGTAGGAAGGCAGTACCTGAAGCTTGTTCCGAAGGTGCGCCACCGCGGGTCGTTGAAGAGGTCGCCGCGCATTTCAAGCTCCTAACGGCTGCTGAGCCGGAATATGACCACTTCCGTCCAGCCGAGTACTTGATGGCAATGTTCTCAGCCGCCGATCTTCCCGGCTTAGACGGGGCATTGGATCGCTTCGAAGCGCTCTTCCAGGCCGCCAATGGCCTGCTCCGCTCAAGATAACTGAGCAGACGGTGAACGTTGGTCCAGGCCCGGAGGCATCGGCTGTGCCCGCTGGGATAAGCCGAAGTGCGCCGAAGGGGACACCGCAGCCAGGGAACTACACCGAGCCACGTTATGGGCGGCCAGTTACATGAAGCAGGCCGGGCTACTGGAAGCTCGCGGACGCGGGTTCTTGGCGATCACCCTGAGAGGCCGTGATGCGCTGGCCGAGGGACCGGCGCGGCTGTCGGTAAAGGCGCTGGAGCGATACCCAGAGTTCCTTGAATTCAAGAGCCGCACCAAGGCCAAGAGCCAATCGCCTGGCTCAGGTTCTTCAGACGGGCTAGAGGAGTCAACGCTGGAGGAGTCATTGGAGGCAGCTTGGCAGGAGCTTCGGGATGGG
>PLDE01000194.1 GCA_003135035.1 Candidatus Dormiibacterota bacterium
AAGGTCGGCGACGTCCCCATCAAGCTTAGGGGCGGGGCCGATTCAGCTCGGCGCTGCCTCTCTCGTTCAGAAGGAGAAGTCGTCGTAGATCGAGCCTCGCCGGCGATCCTCCGGCTGCACCATCTCGGTCACCCGGCGGGGGTGGATCGCAGCTGCCCGGCCACGCCACTTGCGCGGCGGCCGTCGCGGGCGAGTGGCGGCGGCCCTTCGGCCGCTGGGCCGCGCCGGCCTCTTGCCCCGCGAGGGTCGAGGACTGACCCGGGTGACGCCGCGCCACGCCCCGTCGAGGATGGTCCCGCCGGCTAGGCCTACCTGCGCGGCGGCGCTGACGAGGATGCCGGCCGCGAGCGGGGCCCGGTTGCGCAGGCCTCTCCAGATCAGATCCTTGAAGAGTCCCAAGATGAGGAGACCGTCAAGCAGCAGGAGCAGCGGTGCCCAACTCACCAGTTGGCGCTGTGACGCCACCAGCGCCAAGGCCACCTTCTTGGCCGCCACGACCCTGGCCTCGGCACGCCGGTAGGCGAGTAGCTTGACGTCGATCTTGGGGATCTGTGGCGCGTAGGCGAGCATGCCCTTGGCCAGTCCCATGGCCGCGGTCGCCCGGAAGCTGGGATCGGCCAGTAACTGCGAGTCCTGCTGGTTGCTCATGAAGCCAATTTCGATGGTGACGGCCGGCATCGGAGCATGCACCCAGAGCTGGGGCAGTAGCTGCGTGCCCCGGTCGCCCATCCCGGCCGGCGCGATCGCCGTCGCCAGCGTTCCGCTCAGCTTCTGAGCCAAGGGCAAGTCCTGCTGGTGGGGCATGAACACAGTTGCCCCCTCCAGGGTGCCGTCGGTCCAGTCGTTGACCCAGAGGCTGAGCAGGACGGAAGCGTGGCTGTCACGGGCGATCTGCTCTGCCCGGGTGATGGTGACGTCAGTGTCCGTGGTCCTCGTCATGACCACCTTGACCCCGTCCGCCTCCAGGTCTTGGCGAAGGTCGAGACCGATGGAGAGAGTGACGTTCTTCTCCTTCAGTCCGTTGAAGAGAGAAATTGCCCCGGGGTCGTAGCCGCCGTGGCCGGGCATGATCGCGACCACGTACTGCTTGGGCGCCTGGAGATGCTGGACGACCGGTGGCTGGGCGCGCACCGATGCCAGGACAGTCCCGGTAACGAGACCACCACCCAATGCGGCGATCCCGAGGGCCAGGGCTNNGCTACTTCCCCGGTCAAAGAGTTGACAGTTCGCCCTGGTGCACGCCACCCTGAGCCGCGAATTTAGATGCGCCGCTTCCTTGAATAAGCGAGAAGCCAAATGTCAGCCAGTCCGGCACCCTCAGCGGGCCCCCTGAGCCCGCTCGAGACACTGCTTCCGGCCCGGGGTCAGCCCGAGTACCCACTGTCTGCTGAGCTGAGCCGGCTCTATGGGGGACCCTTCGGGTTGCCGCCCGACGCTGTCTACTCCAACTTCGTGGTCTCCCTGGATGGAGTCGCTGTGGTCGGCGCCTCATCAGGTTCGACCTTGAGCGGGCACAACCAAGCTGATCGCTTCGTGATGGGGCTGCTCCGCGCTGCCGCGCAAGCCATCGTGATCGGATCGGCAACCCTGAGCGCCAGCCCGGGTCAGGTCTGGAGCGCTGAGCAGGTCTTTCCGGGGGCGGCCGCGGACTTCAAGGAGCTCCGTCGCCGGCTAGGCTTGCCGGAGTTTCCGACGCTGGTGGTGGTCAGCGGATCGGGAGCGCTTGCCCTGGACCACCCCGGTATGGCCCGCCCCGCCATGATCCTCACCTCGGAAGCGGGCGCCCGACGGCTGGCTGGGCAAACGCGCCACCAGGTGGTCAGCCTGGGACCCGCGGCGACCCTGGATCCGCTGCAGATCGTCACGGCAATCCGCGCTGCCGGCCACCAGGTCATCCTGAGCGAGGGCGGCCCCCTATTGCTGGGTCAGCTGCTTCACGCGCAACAGGTGAACCAATTGTTCCTGACGGTGTCTCCACTGCTGGCAGGCCGCACCAAAGAGCTGACACGAGCCGGCTTTGTTGAGGGCGTAGACCTGCTCGGCGAGGGGGTCGGCGAGCACCTCGCTCTCCTCAGCGTCCACCGTCATCAATCGCATCTATTCCTGCGATATCTAGCGAAGCAGAGTGAGGATCCCTGACCCGGCCACCTCCTCTCAGCCGCGTCGCCGCTCCCCAGCGGGGTATCATCGTTGCGGGATAGCGCGACAGGAGGAGATGCACATGAGCGAGTCCGTGGAAGACGCGCAAACCGTCAGCGATGCGGAGTGGCGCTCTCGTCTTTCTCCCGAGGAGTACCACGTGCTGCGCGAGAAGGGCACCGACCCCGCCTTCCAGGGCCAGTACACCCATCCCGGAGCTCAGGGCCTCTACCGCTGCGCCGCCTGCGGGTACGAGCTCTTCCTCTCCGACACGCAGTTTGACTCCGGTTCCGGCTGGCCCAGCTTCACCGCCCCCGTCGACGCCGGCCATGTCGAGACCGATGAGGACCGCAGCCTGGGACCTGTCCGGACCGAGGTGATGTGCAGCCGCTGCGGCGGTCACCTGGGCCATGTCTTCGACGACGGTCCCGACCCGACCGGTCAGCGCTGGTGCATCAACTCAACCAGCATCAAGCTCGATCCCAAGGCGCCTGACTGACCCCCCGGGGAGCTTTCGTTAGGCTCCCGTCCGGCCCTCCCTTCACCACTCGACCAGGGCCCAGATTTCGGGTCGGATAGGCCCGCCGGCGTTGACGCCGACGAACAGTCGAGCCGACTCCTTAAGGTGCTCCAGAGCGGCCTCGCGCTGACCGCTCGCCTGAAGGATGTCGGCGAGGTTGGTATGCAGAGCGGCTACACGGTGACGGTCGCCGTGCTCTTGGCCCAGCTCCAGGGCTCGTTCCGCCTCGACCAGCGCCTCCTCCAAGCGTCCCTGCTCGGCCAGCAGTCGGGCAAGGTTGTTGAGCGCGGCCACGGCCGCACCGGGGTCACCCAGGGTCAGGGCATGTTCCAGGCTCTGGCGAAGTAGCGACTCAGCTTCCCGCCGCTCCCCTGCCCGGGCCGCGAGCACGCCCAGCACATTGGTCGCCTGGGCCAGCGCTCGGCCGTCGTGGGTCTGCTGGGCCAGCTTCCAGGCGGCCCCGCCCAGGGTCGCGGCCTCGGCGAAGTCGGCCCGGCGGTAGGCGACCAGAGCGAGATCGCCCTCGAGCCGTGCCCGTCGGGTCTTATCCTCCTTGGGCAAGAGATCCCGGGCGGTGTGGAGATGGCTGCCGGCGAGAGCCCACTCCCCGAGCCGGTGATTGACGTCGGCAAGCCGGTGCTCGACCTCGGCCAGGGCGAGGTCGTCGGTGTCCAGCCGGGAGGCGGCCGCCTCGAAGGCCTCGAGCGCCTCGCCGTAGCGCCCCAGCGCGACCAGCACATCGCCGCTGGCCAGCAGCGCCGGGACCTCGGGATAGCCGAGAGCGCGAGCCTGGGAGATGTGCGCCAGGGCCTCGGCGTGGGCGTAAAGGGTTCGAGCCCGCTCAGCGGCCAGCCACCACCACTCGGTGGCCTCGGCCTCCCGGCCCGCCCGCTGAAGATGGCCTGCCACCGTCGCCGCCCGGACGCTGACGGGATCGCGCTCAAAGCGACGTACCAGGACACCGGCGGCACGGCCATGCACCAGCCGGCGGCGAGCCGCGCTGGTGGTGTCATAGGCGACCCGCCGCAGCGCCTCGTAGGGGAAGTCATAGGTGAGTTCGCAGGAGGTCTGCCCACCGGGGTTCTCAGCCAGAAGGCCGTTGGCCACAGCTGCCTCGAGGCCATCCACCACCTCGCCCTCCCCGCGGCCGCTGACAGCCCGCAGCAGGTCGGTGTCGAAGCCACGGCCCAGGACCGCCGCCGCGGAGATCAGCTGGGCCGCCGGCTGGCCGACCGAGCGCAGGCGCCGGGAGAGCACCTCGCGGGCCGAGGCGGGGAGGCCGGTGCTGTCCTCCCCCTGGATCAGAGCGTCGCCGTAAGCGCGGACCAGCAGGGGCAATCCTCGGGTTTCATCGAGGAGCCGGCCGAGGTCGTCGATGGGAGCGCCAATCACCCCGAGGAGTTCTCGTACCTGCGCTTCGCCAAAGGGCTGAAGCTCGATCAGCCGGGCACGGCCCTCCTCTGCGGCTTCGGCTACGGCAGCTCGCACCGCGCGGATCCGCTCGGCATTCTGGGCCGACCAGCTGACCACCAAGAGCAACGGCAGTTCGGGAAGACGGCGAACTAGATAGGAGAGCACGTCGAGGGACCGGGGATCGACGTCTTGCAGGTCCTCCAGCACGACCACACCGCCCGCTTGGGCAAAGGCGGCACGCAGCGTGGCAGCGATCGCCGCGAAGAGACGGCCCAGGCCAGCCGGGCCAGCCACGGCCGGGGTCAAGGACCATTCCCCGGGCGCCAGCTCAGACACCAGGCGACCCACCTCCACCGCCACTGAACGGGGCAGCAGGTCAACCACTTCAGGGTGAATCGCAGCGATCGCTCGGAGCAAGTCCCCGATCGTGATGTAGGGCACACCGGCCTCCCCCTCGTGGCCCCGGGCCACCACCACGGTCGCTTCCTCTCTGGCGGCGAACTGGCAGAACCTGGAGATCAGCGACGTCTTGCCCGATCCGGGCTCACCGGAGAGCGCCACCAGCTGTCC
>PLDE01000094.1 GCA_003135035.1 Candidatus Dormiibacterota bacterium
TTCACCGTACGTCTGAAAAGCACAGTTTGCGGCGCTCCACGACGCCGAGGCTGCTAGTAGCTTAGCCATATTGGCCTCAGCTCCGCATGC
The DNA here is from genome assembly GCA_003135035.1 of Candidatus Dormiibacterota bacterium. GTDB lineage: Bacteria > Chloroflexota > Dormibacteria > Aeolococcales > Bog-877 > Bog-877. The sequence goes on from PLDE01000094.1 coordinate 91, forward strand.
CAGGTGCCGATCGAACTTCGCAGCTGCATCAAACCTCATGAGATCCGCGGCGCGAATCTCGGCGTATGCCTGAGCGATAGGGAATGCCACACCCTGATTCATTCCAATCGGGCGTCCAAACACGACCCGCTCAGTAGCATACCTACTAGCGCGGTCTATAAACCAATAGCCGTCTCCTATACATTCCGCTGCAATCAGGATTCGTTCTGCGTTCATCCCGTCGAGAATGTAGCGAAAGCCCTCGCCCTCCCGCCCTATGAGATTCGCAGCGGGGACACGCAGCTCGTCAAAGAAAAGCTCGTTGGTTTCGTGATTAATCATGGTTCGTATCGGCACCACTCGCAGTCCGTGGCCTATAGCCTCCCGCAGATCTACCAGGATTACCGACAGTCCGGCGCTCCCCTCGTCAGAGCGCCCCGTTCTCGCGAGGAGAATCATCAGATCCGAGTGGTGCACGCGCGAGGTCCAGATCTTTTGGCCACTGATCACGAACTCATCGCCCTGACGGACCGCCTTAGTTGCGATATTCCCCGTGTCAGAGCCAGCCCCTGGCTCGGTGACCGCGAAACTCTGTAGTCGCAGCTGGCCACTCGCTATCGGTGGAAGGTATCGCGCCCTTTGCTCGTCCGTTCCGTGCCGCAGGAGGGTCGCCATGGTGTACATCTGTGCATGGCACGCCGCGGCGTTCCCTCCTGATCGGTGGATCTCCTCCAGGATCACAGACGCCTCGGCTAGGCTCGCACCGCCGCCACCGTATTCTGTCGGCACGAGGGCGGCCAAGTAGCCGGCCGTGGTCAGCGCCTTCACAAACTCGTCAGGGTAACTACGCGATGCGTCGAGTCCATGCCAATAGGAGGTCGGGAAACCGCGGCACATCTCCCGCACGGCGACTCGCAGATCCTCATGGAGCTCCATTGTCACCGCTACTCTTGCCATCTACTGTGAGGACGCATCCAGGGCGCACTGGCTCTTCCAGCGATCGCAAATGTCGAGTGCTCGTAAAGTATCGGGGTGTCGCTGGTCTGTTCGTTCCGACGTGCTGGCCAGGTCTGGTCTCCCCGATCCGGAGTCGCCGCGACAGGTTTCGCGCACAGCAGAGCGGCACAGTCAGCAGGTGACCTAAAAAAAGGCGACATCGCGCCACTGGTCGTGCAGTTGCCGTCCAGATTCCCGACGTGGGGTGTCAGTCACAACACGGGCTGCCGATGCCCACCGCCTATCGGAATCACGCCTAGCCCCGAGAGCATGTCGTACAGATCCCACGTCACCCAGTCCTCACGAATCAGCTCCGCGTCGAACTGCAGAAACGACATACCCTGTACCTGGACGGTTTTACCCGTTGCCGGAACCTCCAGAAATGTGCCAAGGTGAGTACCTTCCGCTCGCCAGCGAAACGCTACGAGACCGGCCTCGTCGACAATAGACTCGACTGTGGTCTGGAGATCCGGGAAGGCTTGCCTTGTCGTGCGGATGGTTCCCTTGAGTGCTGATGCTGTCAGCACGTTGCCTCGGTGCGTGTGGCGGACGTATCGGGGCAGAATGAAGCGATCGAGCGCATCCACCTGGCCAGCATTCCAAATAGTGTCTTGCATCTCCTGAGTCCTGGCCTTTCTCCAACTCCCACTGGTCATTACCTAGGCCGACTCCATGGCGACCCAGACGGTTTTCTTTTCGAAGTAGGACTCAAACCCATCCCGCCCGTGCTCTCGGCCGATTCCGGATTCCTTGAAGCCACCAGCCGGAGCGGCCGCGTCGCCCGCAAAGTAGCAGTTCACCCAAACCGTTCCAGCTCGCAGCGAGTGCGCCACGTGGAGAGCACGGCCCGAGTCGCGCGACCAGACGCCCGCGGCCAGCCCGTACCGAGTCGCGTTGGCCAAAGCCACTGCCTCGGCAGCATCGGTGAACGTCTCTACTGTAGCGACTGGACCGAATACTTCGTCGTGACATATGTCCATATCCGACCGTACCCCCGACAACACGGTTGGCGCGTAGAAATATCCCCTCGCGGCAACCCCTTGCGGATGCGGTCCACCTTCCAGAGCAGGCACCGCTCCTTGATCCCGGCTTCTACGAACGATACCGACAACCCGATCTAACTGGACAGACGAGACTAGTGGACCAAGATCCACGCCAGGATCTAGGCCTGGCCCCAAGCGCAGCTTTTCCGCGGCCTTACATAGTTCCGCGATTACTTGATCCTCAATACGCGCCTCGACCAAGAGTCGGGAGCCAGCCGTACAGACCTGTCCTGAGTTGAAGAATGCGCCCCTCACCGCGGCAGGTATTGCGGCCGTCAAGTCGGCGTCCGCGAATATGATGTTCGCGTTCTTGCCGCCAAGCTCTAGGTCCACCCGCTTGAGGTTAGTGTCCGCACTGGCCCTTAGGATCAGGCCACCCACCTCTCGCGATCCGGTGAACGAGATCTTGTCGA
>PLDE01000009.1 GCA_003135035.1 Candidatus Dormiibacterota bacterium
CAGTTCCCACCGGCTCGGTATCGGGCAACTCGACAAACCTCGCCGTCCAGACGTCGCCCGACTCGAGCTCGATCAATCGGACGCGTCGCAGCCCCTCGACCAGCACCTGGGCGCCGGCCGTTCCCCGCCGGAACGCTCCGATCTGGGCCACAGTGGCGACCGGGTAGAGGTCGAGCAGCTGGACCTCGTCCAGCTCGCTCTGGCGCTGCACCGCAAGCACGACCTTGCCCTCGGCGGCCACGGCGGCTTCCAGGCTGCTCACCGACCGATCCCGGCCTGCTCCTAGCGGAGCCAGTTGATGCGGAAGCACCACGTTGTCGCGGAGCGGGACCAAGGGCAGCGACTCAATCTCAGGGGTGCGGGATTCGCGGCGACGCGGTGGCGTGGCGCTCGCTTCGGTCTTGGCTTTGTCTTCGCTCAAGGTTTCACCTCAGGGGTCAGGGGATCCGGACACTGCCCGGCATCGTCGAGTGTGCCCGTCCGCTCGGGCCGTCAAACCTGGGGTCAGACGGGGACCTGACTTCGTTTTTCGGCGGCGTGCTTGAGCGAAGTCACCTCGGCCACCACGCTGCGGGTGGCCCACCCCTGGAGGAGCCTCTCGAGGAGGGGGGTGACCAGGGGATAGCCGAAGTCGTACTCCTCTTGATGAGTAAGCAGGACTCCGGCATCCTGCTGCTCGAACAGGAAGACGGCGTGGAAGTTGCGCAGGCGACCCTGGAGCATGGTCAACTCGACCTGATTGTCCTCGAGCACGTAGCGAGCCCTGATCGAGGACTTGAACGGACCCAGGTTGCCGTTGATGCGGGCGACGAGCTCGTTCTGACCCCGCGACTCGACGACCATCCCCTGAACCTTGGTATCGCCATAGGTGTAGGCGGTGGGATCGAGGACGGCCTTGCGGACCGTGTCGATGGGGGCGTCTACCAGCACGCTGGCCCTGGCGATCATCAATTCCGCTGCTCCTCCCCCATCTGAAGACTGACCTTGACCACCTTCGCCGGGCCCGGATTGGCGGCCAGCGTGAAGGCGGCTCGGTAGCTGGCCAGGGGCAGGCTGTGGGTGCACCACTGACTCAGCTCGCTTCCCCGGCGCTGGAGAATCTCGAGCGCTTGATCGAGGAGATGGGGTGCGCCGCTCAGCCTGGTGCTGCGCCCGTAACCGTTGCTGCCGATGATCTCCGCCTCCTTGTAGTAGGCCAGGGTGTTCTCGGTTCGTTCCGGCTTGGCCACCCCGACGACCACGATACGGCCCCTCGGAGCCAGGCAGCGCAGCGCCAGCTCGGCGGTGGCAGCGCTGCCGATCGAGTCGAGGACGAGTCCAACTCCCGAGCCCAGCACCCAAGGACCGCCTCGCCAGGGGTGCACCAGTCGGGCACCGGTGCGGCGGGCGACTTCGGGCACGACTTGCTTGGCGCTGGTCGGCAGCGCTTCGGCGTCGAGACCGGCGATCAGGCCATGCTGATGTTCCCAGGCGGCGGTGACCCAGATCGGCACTCCAGGCCAACGGATCCCGGCGGCCAGGGTCAAGGCGAGGCCGATGGTGCCGGCGCCGAGGACCAGAATCGGGCCGGCGGGGTCGTCGCCGGCGCGCTCCACCGCGTGCAGCGCTACCGCCAGCGGGTCGGCCAGCACGCCCAGCCTTGGGTCGACCTCGTCCGGAAGAGGGTGGCACTGGCTCGGATGAGCGTGAAAAACCTCGCCGAATCCGCCGGGTAGCCCGCGGATGTTGCCCAGGTGCAAGCCCCGGCCGCTACCCCAAGGACCTCCGTCCGGCTGCTGGCGACAGTGGGGAGGGAACCCTGCGGCACAAGCGGGGCAGAGCGCCTCGAGGCCTCTCGCGGCGCATCCCACCCAGGGATCGACCACGACCAGGGTGCCGGCCGGCAGGAGCGATCCCGCCCCGGCGTCCTCGACCAACGCCACCATCTCGTGCCCGGGGACGTGAGGGAATGAGACAAGGCCACTCAGAGGGTTGTCGGCCGCGGCCTGGAGCAGGACCTCCTTGACGTCGCTGCCGCAGATACCGGCCCAGAGGGAGCGCAGCCGCACCCAGTCAGGACCGGGCCGGCTGGGAGCGGGCAGCTCCTGCAGGGAGAGCAGCGAGCCGGGACCGAGAGCCCAAGCCGGATGCACCCGCGACGCCAGTCCGGCCCAGGGAAGCCGGTGAGGAGCGGGGTCGAAAACGAGGGCACGCATCCGACTAACGTTAGCGGCGACCGGGGCGTGATCCACCGGACACTACCGACGGTCGGACGCAAGCCGAACATAACAGTCGAGTAAGATTGGGGGTGGATCTGGTAACGACGCCTGAGATCGGCTCCGAGTACGGTCGCGGTAGGGGGATTGTTTAGGTCCGTTAACGGACAAGCCGCTTGGGGAGAGAGCTGGCAGTTGAAGACCGTACGTCCCCGGCACACCGGTTTCTGCTTCGGGGTTCGGGATGCCCTACAGCTGACTGCGGACGCCCTCCGCCCCGGTGAGCAGACCGTCGCGCTGGGCCAGGTGGTCCACAATGCTCGCGCCCTCGAGGAGCTGGAGCGGAAGGGCCTGGGTCGGACCGACCAGCTTCCCGATGCCGGTGGTCCCCAGGTTGTCATCACCGCCCACGGGGCCACCCCGCAGCTCTTCCAAGAGGCCCTCGGCCGCGGCCTGGCCGTGGTGGACACCACCTGCCCACTGGTCCGCCGAGTTCAGCGCCACGCCACCGAACTGGCGGAAGCGGGGTTGCCGGTGACGGTGGTCGGTGACGCCGCCCACGCCGAGGTGCGAGCGGTCGTAGGATGGGCCTCCGAGCGGCCGGGATCCGAGGTGGTGGTGGTGGCCACCGAGGCGGAGGCGGACCAGTTGCCCTGGCGGGAGCAGCGCGGGGTGGTCTCCCAGAGCACCTTCCCCCAGCCCCGTTTCCAGCAGATCGTGAGTCGACTGCGGCTGCGTTCCGGCTCCGTCGAGGTCAGGGATACCACCTGCCCGGTCGTCAATCAGCGCCAGCGAGAAGCGGTCGGAGGGCTCCTCGACGAGGCCGACGTGGTGTACGCGCTGCGGATGCAGCACGAGCGGATGAGCGAGAACTGGGTGCCGTCGCTGCGCGAGTACGCCACCTGGTACCAGATCAACGGCCGGCGGCTGGGGTCGCGCCAGGTGCTGATGCACCCCGGCCCGGTCAACCGCGGCGTGGAGCTGTCCGGCGAGGTCGTCGACTCCCCACAGGCTGTCATCACCGCGCAGGTCGAGGCCGGCGTGGTCGTCAGGATGGCTGTCCTGTACGAGCTGCTCGCAGGCGCGCGCGAGTCCCAGCCGGACCCCGATCGCCCAGAGATCGTCAAGCAGCTCGCGTGATGGCCACGAAGCCGCTCGTCCAGGGACCGGGAGTTCCCGCGAACCTCCTGCTCTCCCAGGCGCACGTGCTCGATCCCCGTGAAGGCATCGACGCGCGCCACGACGTGCGCGTGCGCGATGGGGAGATCGCCGAGCTTGCGGCGCCCGGCACGCTCGAACGGGCAGGAGACGAGGAAGCGATCGAGGCGAGCGGGCGCACGCTGCTGCCGGCGTTCTTCGACCCGCACGTCCACCTGCGCACGCCGGGACAGGAGCACAAGGAGGACCTGGAAACCGGGACCCGCGCGGCCGCCGCCGGGGGATTCGGCGGGGCGATCGCGATGCCGAACACCGATCCGGTGCTCGACTCGGCCCCGCTGCTGCGCTCGCTGCGCGACTCGGCAGCGCGCGAAGCGTNNCGGCCGGCGCGCTCGGCTTCACCGACGACGGGCGGCCGGTGGCCAGCGCGGGGATGCTGCGCAAGGCGCTGCAATACCAGCGTCTGTGCGGGGGGGTGCTCACGCTGCACGAGGAGGATCCCTCGCTCTCGCACGGAGGGGCGATGCACGAGGGA
>PLDE01000198.1 GCA_003135035.1 Candidatus Dormiibacterota bacterium
CCCGAGCCGAAGGGGGGCACGTGAGCCTGCAGGATGCCTTTGACCCACCACCACCGCCCACCCCGCCGAGCGGGCACGGCCTCCTGGTCGACAAGGTGGTGATCGTCACCGCCGCGGCCGGGACGGGCATCGGCTCGGCCACGGCTCGCCGGTGCCTCGAAGAGGGCGCCTCCGTCGTCGTCTCCGATGCCCACGCGCGGCGACTGGCCGAGACGGCTGAGCAGCTGGAGGCTGAGACCGGTGGTGCGGTGCGGGCGGTGCCCTGTGATGTGACGGACGAAGGCCAGGTGCAGGCCCTCTACGCGGCGGCCGTCGACCATTTCGGGCGGTTCGACGTCGCCGTGCACAATGCCGGATTGGGCGGGACCGTCCCTCTGGTGGAGATGTNNGCCAAGGCCGGCGTCATGGCGCTCACCCGCTGCGCGGCGGCGGAGGCCGCCCCTTCGGGCGTACGGGTCAACGCGGTATCGCCCAGCCTGGCCGAGCACCCCTTCCTCAACCGGGCCATCCCCGACGAGGACCTGGCCATTCTACGGCGACGCGAGCTCTTCGGACGGGGTGCGGAGACCTGGGAGGTGGCCAACGTCATTGTCTTCCTGGCCAGCGACTACTCGTCGTACATGAGTGGTGAGGTCATCTCCGTATCGAGCCAGCACCCGTGACGCCGGGCCCCGTGCAGTCAGGACAGCCAGCCGGTGTCGGCACAGGCATCGGTGGCGCCTCGCCCGACGAAGAGGACCCCCGCGCGGACCTGATCTGGGGCACCATCCCGAATCTGGTGACGCAGGGCTCCCCGCGCCACGCCGGCAACGAGGCGCTGGTCGACGGCGACATCCGCCTCACCTACGCCCAACTCCCCGGGGCGGTGGACCTCTACGCGCGGAGCTTTGTCGCCGCGGGTGTCGAAGCGGTCCACCGCACCGTCCCCAGTGATCAACCGGATACCACGCTGACCGTCCTCGACGCCCTGGTTGTTGATCCCACCATCAACGGCGTGGTCGTCGTCCAACCGGTCAATTCGCTACCGGGCGGCGTGGTCGCAGCCCACCTTCCCGCCAGCAAGGACGTCGAGGCGGTCACCCCCGCAGCCCTGTCCGCCGCCGCGGAGGGGCGCCGGCGGGGTACTCCCGTCGCCGAAGCCTGCCTGGCAACCCTGGAGCACCTGGGATTCGACTGCTCCCATACGCGAATCCTGGTCGTCGGGCACGGTCCCACCGGCGGACGTCCCATCACCCAGCGCCTGCTCGCCACCGGAGCTCAGGTGTCGGTGATCCAGAGCGACATCAGCCAGGTGAACCCCCTGCCTGACTACGACGTGCTCATCTCAGCCGTCGGGGTGGCTGGGATCATGCCCAAGGCCGCTATCCGGCCGGGAACGACCGTTCTCGATGTCGGCACCTCCATCGTCGACGGTCAGCTCCGCGGGGACGTCTCGGCCGAGGCCGGAGCTGAAGCCGCCCGGGTAACCCCGGTTCCCGGGGGGGTCGGCAGGATCACCGCCGTCTGCGCCCTGATATCTCTGACCGAACTCGGCGACCTTCAGCCGGGCCCAGTCGCTTCCTGGTCGCTGCTAGAGGCGGTGGCTCGGATGCTCTCACCCCGGGATGCAGCGGGAGGGGCTGCCGCAGCCGCCATCACCGGTGCCCTGGCAGCTGCCCTGGACGGCCTCTGCCGACTTCACGGCCCGGCTGAGGAGATCTCCGAATCGGGCTTGGCGGCTGTCCGCTTGCTCCTGGCCGCCGACCGTGACCGTCTGGCCTTCGGCGAGTACCAAGGCGCCCAGCGCCGGGGGGAACCAGCGGCCGTAGCCGCTGCCCGTCTTCGGGCACTGGCAACGCCCAAGGAGATCGCCGATCAGCTCTTCCTACTTGAGACCCGGCTGCAGAGTCTCGAGACGACAGCGTCGCTAGACCTGGACCGGCGGTTGGCGCTTGAGCTGACCGTGGCGGCTCGGGAGGCGGTCACCCGGCTCCAGGCAGAGTTCTCGGCCCAGCCCAGCTGATCTAGCTAACCAGCAGCACAGTCCGCCGCCGGCCGGGTCTCCCCAAGCTGGACTTCGACCCGCCCACCCCGGAAGGCGGTGCAGGAAGCGGACGGTGGCTAGGCTTGGCACGTGCGCTGGTCCCAACTCGCCGCTGCGATCGGGGGTCCTTCTCTTGGAGATGGAGCCGCGGACACCGAGGTGACCGCCCTGGCCTACGATTCCAGGCAGGTCGGCCCGGGAACCGTGTTCGTCGCGATTCCAGGCCAGCATCACGACGGCCACACCTACGTCGCGTCCGCTCTCGCCCAGGGGGCGGTCCGGGCCGTGGTCGAGCGCAAGATCGACTCGATCGCCAGTGACCGGGTTGTGCTGGTCGAAGACACTCGCCGAGCGCTGGCGTCGCTGGCCGCCACCTTGTACGGCCACCCGGCCGACGCGGTTCCCGTCATCGGGGTCACCGGGACCGACGGCAAGACAACCACGACCACCCTGCTCCAGGCCGCCCTCACCTCCAGCCTGAGCAGGGCGGGCAGCCTGAGCACGGTGGACTTTCGCATCGGTGCCGAGGTCGAACCCAATCTCACCCGACAGACCACCCTGGAGTCCTTGGAGGTGCAGTCCTGGATGAGGCACATGGTTGACCAAGGTTGCCTGGCCATCGTGCTGGAGGCGACTTCGCACGGCCTGGCCCTGGGCCGGCTCGACAACATTGCTTTCGCCGGAGCCGTCTACACCAGCATCACTCACGAGCATCTCGACTTCCACAAGAGTTGGGAGGCCTATTTCCAGGCCAAGGCATCGCTGCTCGATCGAGCTGCGCTCAAGGGAGGCTTCGCGGTCCTCAACCGGGATGATGCGCGAGCCTACCCACGGCTTCGCGAGCGAGCCCCAGGCCCAGTGCTCACCTATAGCGCGGTGGGCGACCCGGAAGCAGATCTCCGAGCAGAGCGGGTAGTCCCTCAGGGCACAGGGCTCGAGTTCGTCGCGCTCACCCCGGCCGGACCGGCTGAGGTCCGCCTCGCCACCGGCGGCCGCTGGAACGTGGGCAACGCCCTGGCGGCGATAGCGGCAGGACTGCTCCTCCAGCAACCGCTGGAGTCCCTCGTCGCCGGGATGGCGAAGTTGCCGAGTGTTCCCGGCCGCATGGAGACGGTAGATCTGGGTCAGTCGTTCTCCGTGGTCGTCGACTATGCCCACACGCCGGCAGCCCTGACCCTCGCCCTGCACGAACTTCGCGGCGCCACCGCGGGTCGGCTCTGGGTCGTCTTCGGCAGTGCCGGAGAACGAGATGTGGCCAAACGGGCTGAGATGGGCCGGATCGCCGCCCAGCTAGCCGACCAGGTGGTAATCACCTCCGAAGATCCCCGGGGCGAGGATGCCGAGGCGATCATCGACCAGATCTGGGCGGGGGCGCTCACAGCAGGAGCCGACCCCGAGACTAATCTGCGCCGCGACGCCGACCGTGACCGCGCCATCCGGATCGCCATCGGCTCGGCCCTGCCCGGGGACACGGTCCTGCTGGCAGGAAAGGGACACGAGCACAGCATCATCTGGTCCCGGGAAGCGGTTCCCTGGGATGAGCGTGCCGCCGCGGAGTCGGCCCTCCGGGAAACTCGGGGACTCTGAGATGGCGGCGCTGGTGGGGACTTCCGCTGAGGCGCTCGGTTTAGCTCCGCGGTCCGGGTGGTCGCACTCTTCTCCTCGCGCTTCGGGAGCTAGCGGCTACCTTGGATGAACAGACAGGTGAAGGTCGAGGTGATCAGAGAAACACGAGATTTCGGCCACGGACCGGCTCACGTCGGAACGTGACAGCGGTGTCTTCCCCGGTTGTGGAGTTGGTCGTCGGGGGGCTGGAACCCAACGCTGTGGTGGCGGTCGCCCGCGAAGGCAGCCGGGTGGAGATTTCTCCCCAGGCCATGGCCGCGATGGCGGCCGCCCGGACCCTGGTGGACCGGGCGGGTGACAGCCCGAATCCGGTGTATGGGGTGTCGACTGGCTTCGGCTTGCTGGCAACGACCAGGATCGAGCCGGATCGGCGCTCCGATCTACAGCACGCGCTGATCCGATCTCACGCCGCCGGGATGGGGAACCCCGTCGAGACCGAGGTGGTCCGGGCCATGATGCTGCTGCGGGCTCGCACTTTGTGCATGGGGTTCTCTGGGAGCCGGCCTGAGGTGGCCCGCGGGTTGGTCGACCTACTCAACGCCGGGATCACACCGGTCGTCCCGGAGCACGGGTCGCTGGGCGCCAGCGGTGACCTCGCACCTCTCGCTCACATGTCGTTGGTTCTGCTCGGGGAAGGTCGGGCACAGCTGGCAGATGGCCGAACGGTCGAGGGATCGATCGCTCTCAAAGAGGCGGGCCTGACTCCCCTGCGACTGGAGGTGAAGGACGGGCTCAGCCTGATCAACGGCACCGACGGGATGCTGGGCATGTTGGTTCTGGCGCTTGCCGACCTTGCCGTATTGCTTCCCACCGCCGAGATCGCGGCCGCCCTCTCCACCGAGGCGCTCCTGGGCACCGATCGTCCGTTCGCCGCTGACCTCCACGCCCTGCGCCCGCACCCGGGACAAGTTCAGAGTGCCGCCAATCTGCGCCGACTTCTGCAAGGGTCTGCCTTACTGGCCTCCCATCGTGACTCGCCGCACCTAGTCCAGGACCCCTACTCGATCCGCTGCGCGCCCCAAGTTGTGGGAGCTGCTCGCGACACGGTCGCCTTTGCCGGTCAGGTCGCCGATCGTGAGCTGGTCTCGGCGGTGGACAACCCGGTGGTCCTGCCCGACGGCCGGCTGGAGTCCACCGGCAACTTTCACGGCGAACCGCTGGCCTTCGCCTGCGACTTCCTGAGCATTGCCGCCGCCGAGGTGGCCTCGATCGCGGAGCGCCGGGTGGACCGGCTCCTCGACCCGGCCCGTTCCTCGGGACTGCCGCCTTTCCTAGCGGTCGATGCAGGGGTCAATTCGGGACTGATGATCGGTCAGTACACGGCCGCCGCCATCGTGGCGGAAAACCGGCGGCTGGCCGCCCCTGCGAGCGTGGACTCCATACCCACCTCAGGCATGCAGGAGGACCACGTCTCGATGGGCTGGGGAGCTGCGCGCAAGCTGCGCTCGGTGGTCACCAATCTCAGTCGGGTGGTTGCGGTGGAACTGCTCGCCTCCGCCCGGGCTCTGGAGTTGCGAGCCCCGTTGCAAGCTTCTCGTGCGGACAGCGCCGTGGCCGAGCTGGTGCGCCGGATCGGCGGCGGTGTCGGCCCCGACCGGTTCCTCTCGCCTGAGTTGGAGGCGGTGGCGGCGGCGGTCAGATCGGGTGAGGTCCTGGGCGAGGCGGAAGCCGTCGTGGGCGAGCTCTCGTGAGCGGTCCCCGTCCGGTCAGGGCGCCGCGGGGCAACGAACTCACCTGCAAGGGCTGGCCTCAGGAGGCGGCGATGAGGATGCTGATGAACAACCTCGATCCCGAGGTGGCCGAGAACCCCGACCAGCTGGTGGTCTACGGCGGATCTGGCCGCGCGGCCCGCTCCTGGGACGCCTTTGACGGCATCGTCCGCAGCCTCCGCGACCTGGAGAAGGACGAGACCCTGCTGGTCCAGTCGGGCAAACCGGTGGGTATCTTCCGCACCCATGAGTGGGCCCCTCGGGTTCTCATCGCCAACGCTCTCCTGGTGCCCCAGTGGGCGACCCAGGCCGAGTTCCGGCGGCTCGAGGCGGAGGGGTTGACCATGTACGGCCAGATGACCGCCGGCTCGTGGATCTACATCGGCACCCAAGGCATCCTCCAGGGGACCTACGAAACTTTCGCCGCCATCGCCACCAAGCGCTTCGCCGGCTCCCTCTCCGGGACCATCTCCCTGACCGCTGGACTGGGGGGAATGGGCGGCGCCCAACCACTTGCCGTGACCATGAACGGCGGCGTCGCCATCTGCATCGAGATCGACCCCGAGCGGATTCAGCGTCGCCTCGATCACCGCTACCTGGACCTGTGGGCCGCCGACCTAGACTCCGCCCTGACCCGCGCCGAGGCGGCGAGAGGCGCCGGTGAGGCAGTCTCAATCGGCGTCCTGGGCAACGCTGCTGAGCTCGTTCCGGAGATTGTCAAGCGCAACTTCAAGGTAGATATCGCCACCGACCAGACGCCGGCTCACGATCCGCTGATGTACCTCCCGTCCGGCCTGACCCTTCCCGAAGCGGCGGATCTCCGCCTCGAAGACCCCGACGATT
>PLDE01000202.1 GCA_003135035.1 Candidatus Dormiibacterota bacterium
TAGGTCTGACCGACGGTGGCGTTGGGTGGCGATGAAGATGTGCTCGGGGTGGTGATGGTCAGGGGATTGCTGACCGGGTGGGACGACGTAGTTGCGGGACTGGGAAGTTCCAGCCAACTGAATGGGGTGGGAGCGGAGGGCAGTCCAACCATGAGGGCATGACCCGGAGTGGTGTTGATGGAGAGCTCCTGCTCGCCGACGGTGGTACCGAACCCCTCGCTCTCGCTGCCAAAATCCTGGCTCAGGATCCAGAAGTCTCCCCGCGGGGTATGACTGCCCGCGGGTGCTGTCGTGACCACAGCGGTGTGGCCGGCGGTGGGCTCGGCGAAGCCCCAGTCTCCGGGCGCACCAAAACTGACGATGTCGCCTGGTGAGGGCACCACGTCGTTACCCGGTTTGGTGGTGGTTTCGGGAATCGCCTTTCCGTCGATCTTGAAGTGTTCAGGGTTGGTGGCAACCGAGTTGACGAACTCATAGCCATAGTTGAAGTTGCCAAGACCATCATTGGCGGCTGGTTGTCCGTAGACGGCCGCTAGGTAGCGTGCCGAGAGCTCAACACACTGAAAGCCGTCGGTGTCATAGGGGGTCGCTGGCACGAATCCCGCTGAAGCGGGACCGCAGGCCCAGATGTTGTCAGGACCCTGGATGGCCGAGCTGGCGCCGTGGGCGTTGCAGAAGGCCTTGCCAAACGGAGAGACGGGAGCGGGGTTGGCCCAAACCGAAAACTTCCTTTGCGCGGTCGCGCCAGCACTGCTGACCTGAGCATCGAACCCGCCCTTCTCACTGGTGGCGCTGGCGATTCCGGAGATGATCCCGGTTGAGGAGAGACTGAGCCCAGGAGGCAGCAAGCCGCCGACGAGGGCCCAGGTGTAGCTGCCGTTACCCCCGCTTGCCTGTAGAGCGAATGAATACGACCTGCCAACGGTAGCGTTGGGCGGCGACGTCGGCGAGCTCGGGGTGGTGATGGCCAGAGTTGTGGCCGCCATCGCGTTGGTTGGGACGGATGAGGCAGCGGCTAACGCGGTGATGCAAAGCGCGTCGGCGGCCAAGACCGCCAGGCGGGCGCCCAGCAGGCGCCGAATGGCAGCGGGCGCAGCTCCCCTCATACAGGGGCGATCTTGCCAGCACCGATCCTGCCCGTCAATCGATTTCTCGGTGGGACTNNTCTCGGTGGGTCAGCGCCCGAGTTCCCCAACCAAGCAGCGGCGTGACAGCCTGGCTGAGAGATGGGGGAGGCGCCGCCACGGCGCTGGCGGTGACCCGGGACCCAGGGCTGGGGCGGGTGAGGAGTCGCCCAGATGACCGCTAGGGATTCTCGGCGAGGAAGCCACGACCCCTCTCATGCCCGGGCCAGGAGAGGGGTCGACTCCTCAGCGGACACCCCTCCGCCGCACTTCCCGAAGACGTCGCGAGGGTGTTTCCGAAGAGTGTCCCGTTCGTGCGGGCCTGCAGTCGACCCAGCCCGCAAAATGAGCTGGTGCGCTATTCGGATGGAGCCGACGACGAGGAGCTGTACGCCCTGCTGGGGGTCGCCATGACCGCGTCCCCAGCCGATCTCAAGCAGGGTCGGCGCATCCAGGCCCAGACATGGCACCCGGATCGAAGTCAGGACCCGGTCGCCCAACAGCGGATGGCGGCCATCAACAACGCCTACAAGGTCCTCAGCAACCCGCAAGCGCGACGGGAGTACGACAGCACGCTGGTGTCTGCTTGGCAAAAGGGCTCTCCCGAGAACGGCGCCAGCCTAACCCCCCAACCCTGGGTGCCGGGACAGCCTGCCAAGCCCGGACCAGACGGCGGGAATGGCTGCGCTCAGGGCGCTCCTCATGGCACGGTGACCTCGGCGGCGTACCTCCGCGAGAAGGGATTCGTCGTGGTCGACAACCGCAAGACCGGCGGCGTGTTGTGGGTGGTCGCCAAGCCCGAACTGGGCCCCGTCATCGATGGACTGCGCCAGCAGGGCATGGAATTCGAGTTCGCCTCAAGCGGCGGGATGGCCACCAAGAACAAGCCCGCTTGGTGGACCAGGTCCTGGGGTTAGCCGGACTGACGGAGCCGGGGAGACGTCCTTGCGCAGTGAGGGTGCTCCGTTTCCGGCATTGCCCAATCAGGAGGGGCTGACTGAGAGGGGGGCGGGGGATCGTGGCACCAAGCTCGGTTCCGTCCAGGGTCAGCGCCGCGCTCGATCTAACGTGAGCGGGCTCTCGGAGGCCGATTTACGAATCAGGGTGTGCTCGACCATCTGCCTGAAGGTCGACTCAGCTCTGCAGCTCAGCGCCGGGATGCCTAGCTGGCCACTACCACGATCTGAACCGAGAAGGGGCTGCTTCCGGTGACCGTCACCGTGGCGGCGCCAACCGCGACTGCTCGAAACGGCACCTGAGCCAAGGTCACTAGCCCCACCCCGGGTTGAGCCGCGGCCAGGGAGCGCAGGACGGAGAGATCAGAAGATCGAGCCGCCTCGGTACTGCTCTCCCCCGAGGGAGCACTAGGCAGATCGACCAGCAACTCCTGGCCCACCTGGAGCTCGATCGTGCTGCCGTTGTCCTGACTGCCAACTGAGACGGTGCCGGCGGCGGATGCTCCGGGGCTCGGCGTCGACGAGGTCGCAGCCGGGGCGCTTGGGCTTGCTGACGGACTGGGGGTCGAAGTTGGGCTGCCGCTGGGGCTGGTCCCTGCCGTCGGTGAGCTGAGGCTGGCACATCCTGCCAGAGTCAAAAGACCGGCGGCAACCAGGGCTAGCCCGATGGTCACCCTCGACCCCACTGTCCAGGGCTTGCGCATCAATTCACCCTAGCACCCGGGCTGAGAGGCCACCGACTCCAACTTGAGGGCCTGCAGCCCTGGTCGGACACCGCCCTAGACACCGGCGCTGGGCTAGGATGCGGCTATGAGCCGAGACGGCCTGCTGGCGGTGTGCACTTGATCCCTCCCGTGCTCTTTCTCGGGCTCCTCGGATTGGGCGGCCCCTTCCTGGGCTTCTTCATCGTCCTCGCCGTGGTCAGCATCGGGCTCCGCATCTACATGCTCTCGACCTGGCGGCGTCGTTCTCAGCGGACGGGGAGGGCCGGAAACGTCGGCCCCGAGGAGATCCTGGCCCGCCGCTTCGCGCGCGGTGACATCGACGAGGATGAGTACCGGCGTCGGCTGGCCGCACTCCGGAATCACTGAGGCCGGGAAGGCACTCCTGCTCGGGTCGGACCGTTGCGGTGGGACGCCAAGCCTGATCCGGGGATGAGCCTCGGCGCAGCGTTGTGGCTGGCCTTCGGTCCCCAGCGAGACTGATGTACCGGCGACTGATCTAACGGCCAACAGAATTCCTAGGGCCTCAGATCTGCAGACGGTCAGCACTCAGAGATCGCTCTCACCGCGATCGTGGCGAGTTGTTCTCTTGCTCGGGGGAGATAGCCCGGGAGCCACGCCGGCTCCCGGGCTTCGGTCCTAGTTCTTGGCTACCAGCTCCCGCCGCGCTGGGCAAGGTCGTTGGCGAAGGCGGTGAGATTGGGATAGCCCAGTCCGCTGCCCTCGTTGTAGTCGAGGCCCGGGGTGCCGGTGTAGTAGATGTTGTCGCTGCCTGTGCCGCTCTGCTCGAGCGGGGTGAACGGTGAGACCCACTGGCCGGCCAAGGAGTAGGCCGCGGGATTCCAGAATCCGACCCGGTGACCCAGGTAGGAGTCAATCACGGCTGTGCTGCCGTTGAATTGCGGAGCCACGAAGCTGGTGCCTCCCCAACCGCCCTGGAGTCCGGGCCCGCCGGTCGCGGTGGGCTCGTAGAGGTAGTAGCCGGTGTAAGGGTCGGCGTCGGCGGACACATCGGGCATCGCGCGCCCGTTGCCGTAGCCGTGACTCACCGAGGGCGTGGGATTGAAGTTCCAGGCGGTCGGCTCGTCGATTCCGTCGACGTTCTCGTAGTCAGTCGGGGTCAGGTACTGGACGGCGCTGTAGTAGTGCACTCCAGCCACGCCCTGCTGATAGCTGGGCGTCGGTTCGATCGTGCTGAAGCCGCCGCCGCTGCCGACCACTTCGGCCTCAGCGACGGTCGCCAGTGGGTCTCCGGTGACGGTGGCAATCGGCTGCCACAGGTAGTCCCAGCCCCAGGTGCGCTGTGCCGGTACGTCGACGGCAGCTGTGCCGCCGGGCCCAGACAGGCTGCCCGACCAGGCCAGGGTGGTGCCGCCGGCGGCGGTGATGTAGGGACTGTCAGCTGAGGACCCGACCGAGAGGTTGGTCGTTCCCAGGTCGATGCTGGCGGTGTAGGCGCCCCAGTCCCCGGCAGCTATGAAGCCGGACTGGCCCTGCTCCGCCATCTCCAGGAATGCCTCGTCGAAGGCCGCCTCGTAGCCCGGGGACTCCGCGCCCGAGGCGATCGACGCCTGCAGGTATGTCTCCGACTCGAGCCAGCTGGCTGAGACCGTGCTGGCGATGTTCTGGCTCGCCGCCGAGAAGAACGCGTCGGCGAAGCCGTAGTCAGTGTTGGGCGCCTGATAGACGATCACGTTGGCGTTGGGAGCCAGGCCGCCCGATTGCTCGACGTCGAGGTCGGTCTCACCCGAACCTGAGGTCTCGCTGGGACCGCCGACAGTGCCCCCGTCGACATTGTCAACGGTCACCGTCCGATTGCTCGTGGGAAGGTGAAGGATGTTCTTCCAGAAGTAGGTCGGAGCGCTCGGGTCAAGGTCGGCCAGGGTCACGATGGCGATGGTCTGACCGGCCCCGGAGGCTCCCTTCTGATAGAGACCGTCCAGGCCATAGTTGGCGGCAAAGTTGGACGGCACGTTGCAGGCGTCGGGCAGCCCGGTGGACGCCAGACAGGCGTTGGAACTGCCCTTCTGCGCTGGGGTCAGGGCGCTGTCCGTGTGGACCGCCTGGCTCCCGAAGGGCCCGTAGTTGGTGAGGCCCAAGATGGCCAGGACGTTCTGGGCGATCCGGTAGGGGAGCAGCGGCGATTGCCGCGTCCCATGCACGTTCTGGGCCGGGATGCCGGCCATGCCATCTCGAGATGGGATCGCCGGGACGTGGTACTGCTGCTGCTGGACGGAGAGGGCGCTGTCGAACTCCCCGGCCGTCCCGTTGGCGACCACGTCGACATTGTCTGCGTAGACGTCGGTGCTGATGTGGTACTGGGCCAGGTACTGCTGCAGAGCCGAGATGTTCTGCCGACTCTGGCCGTAGAACTGAGCAAACTGACTGACGGAGAGGAAGTTGCGAACCCCGCTCTGAACATTTGCCTCGAGCTGGGGCAGGTTCTGCTCCCGGAGGACGAAGGAAACCGTCTCCGGAGTACTCGGCGGGGTGTCGCCAAAGACCCCCGCATTAGGCAGAGCGGCGGCGCTGATGCCTGGCTGCACCGCCACCATGCTGTTGGGACCAGGCGTCGAGCCCGCCGCCTGCACCCCCGCTGAAGCCAGCGATAAACCCACCGCTGCCAAACCGATCGCCACCGCCGTCACCGGCCGCGAGCGAACAAAACGAACCATCGTCTTGGGACCCTCCACCTTCCCGGACTGAATTATTCTCCCCTCAAAGGCAGTTCCCACCGGCCCCCTGCCGATCGGATCCCCGACGAGCAAGGTCACTCTACCTCGAACTGCCGCTTAGTTCAAGTGACGAAACCGCGAGGCGGCCAGCCGCCAGGGAGGAGCTCCGCTCAGGAGCGCCGGCCCCTGTCCCGCGGCCGTCCCTGGGGAACCGCCCCCGGCTCGACTACGCGCTCAAGTCGATCATGAAGACCTTGAGGTTGCGCTCGCCGGTCGTGGCCCACATCTCGCGCAGATGCGGCGGCTGAAGGCTCCGCGTGATCTCCGCTTCTTCCTCGGTCATCTGTTCGAAGACGAGACCGGCGATGAGCCAGAACTTGTCGCCTTGGTAGTGCTGGGTCGCCCAGGGGGGCATCGCTCCCCACTCCGCGTCGGTCAGATGGGTGGCAGCAAGGGGAACTCGGCGGCGGTTGATCGCCTAGCTGGCGCGGCGGTAGATCACCGAGCCGTCCACCACGGTCGCCACCACCTGGCCGTCTCTGACAACGGTCAGGTCGCAGCGGTAGCCTGGCGCCAACCTTCCGCACTCCGCCTCCATGCCGGCGGCGAAGGCCACGCCCGCGCCATCCAGTCCCTCTACTTCACCCGGCCAGCCGACCTCACCATCCCCTTCTACAGCGACTCCCTCGCCACCCTTGACCTCGGTCACGGCCCAATCACCCTCCGCCAGACCGCTACCTACCCCTACCCCG
>PLDE01000244.1 GCA_003135035.1 Candidatus Dormiibacterota bacterium
CAGGGTTTCAATTATCTCGGCCGCGATCTCCTTTGACCGGGCTACGCTGTCTATTCGATATCGGGTGTCAGGCGGATCCCAGACCAGCCCATTGAACCGGATCGCCAGTGCACCGTTGCCTCCCACGAGTTCCGTAATCGTGGCATTCATTCGGTGCTGCCACGTGGTAAAGCCGGATTGCCGATTGTTTGTAAGTCCGGCCAATATCTCAGCGAGTTCATCGAGTTCCATCTCCATGGCCTTAGTACTCATGTCCACATAACCTCCCACTGCCTTCAGGCGGCCCGGAGATCCACCCTCGCCGGCGCTGATGGGGCTGCATACGTACGTTGCAGACAGCCTACCGGGCGGACGTTTCCGGGTGGGTCTCCATGGCCATCTGAGCGTTCAGCGCGGGATATCGGATGGCCGGGTGAAGACGGCCCTCGGAGCTAGGTCCGGCCACCGTTAACACGGAGCTAGTGGCCCGGGCCAAGGCCGGTGGTGGCGTGCAGAGTGTGCTACTTTCACCCTCTACGCTATACCCTAGGAAATGGCGGAAGGAGAGGGATTCAAACCCCCGGAAGCGTTGCCGCCTCGGCAGTTTTCAAGTTCGACTGATCTCGTCCAGCCGCCTCCGCACGTCTCCAGTGTGAGATCGATCTGGCCCGAGCGACGTCCAATCGCGTCCGTACCGTGCGCCACTCGTCCCCTCGTTAGGCTGTCAATTTGACCGACTCGAACCTCAACTACCCAGAGACAGGTCCCTTTGGACCGAGCAGTGATCTCAAGTAATCTTCGAGATTGTCGGAGTTCGCTTCGAGGCCGTCGTACTTGGTCATGTGGTCACGGCCAGCCTGGTCGCGGAACGCCAGCCTATGCGTCAACTTCGTCACTCCATCAGCTTCGTGCAGATCCGTCGACTCGACCGCCCCCGCATCCGGCCACCCGTCGAACTGCCACGTCTCGACGGTCCGGGTCGGCGGTTCGACCTCTAAGAAGGTTCCACGAAACGAGCATTCGGTTTCATCGTCGGTCACGAAGACGAAGTGGTAGTTCCCTCCAACGCGTAGGTCGATCGAGCAGACCTTTACCTCCTCCCCATATGGAGCGATGGTTTTGCGCACATGCTCCGGCTTCGTCAATACGTCGAAGACGAGTTCGATCGGAGCTTCGAACCCTCGTGTGAGGAGAATCTCGAGATCACTCGGAAATTCAATGACTGCCGATCCATGCCGATTAGAGTTGGGTGTCACTGCTGATCTCCTTGTTGTTGTAGCTCGAGCTTCACTCCGCTCAGCAACGCACAAACCGAGTTACCACATCCAAAGTCGCCGAGCTTGAGGCCATGCCCAACGGGCTCCATGTCATGCCAAAGGCGGTCCGGTCCACGACCGTGGTTACCGCCAGGGTAATCGCGTTGGGGCTGACTTCGAGCACCCGCGCTGTCAGCCGCAGCGGCTGGCTGCGTCCAGCGGCCTCGAGAGTGGCGGTGATAGCTAGTCCCCCGCTATGAGCCCGAGCCACCCCAGTCACCCGGACGAAGACCGATGGATGATTGACGACGTCGAAGAACTCGGCCGAGCGCAGGTGACGATCCCGACCAGGGTTCTTGGTGGTCAGCGAGGCGGCCTCGATGGTGAGCCCGCCATTGACCGATCCGTCCTCGGCCATCGTCCCTTCTCCCTGGACCTGCTCGAACCGGCCTCTTACGGTGATGGCTCCCCAGAAGTGCCGCACCGCGAATTCCGCACGGGGTCCGTTGACGTCCAACACCCAGTTACCCTTAGCTCCTCCGTCGAAGAGTTCGGCCAAGGTGCCACTGTCTGCGGCGCCCTCCCGGGGCCTATCGCGGGTGACTAGCTTCCCTCCAACACCGCCGCTCCTAGCGCGGGCCCCTTCCGCATCCGGTCCGATAGAGCATCTCAGATGGACGTTGACCCCATTACCATGGCAATCCGCCATGTACGTCATCGACTACGTCATCTACAGCTTGTGGGTCGTCTTCTGGTTGGGATGGCTGGTGGCTGCCCTGAGCGCCAAGCAGGCAGCTCGGACACGAATGGGGCAGTTCGTCGGCTTGAGGGTTGCCTTATTCGTCATCGTGTACTTGGTCATTCGCGCGGGAGTCATCAAAGGTCCCCAGCCCATCGTGAGCGATCACGTTCTTCAAGGCATCGGCATGGCCCTGGTCTTGATGGGCTTGGGGCTGGCCGTGTGGGCACGGGTCTATCTGGGACGAAATTGGGGCACCCCGATGTCCGAGAAAGTGGACGCGGAGTTGGTCACAACCGGTCCGTATCAGTACATCCGGAACCCCATCTACTCTGGCATCATCCTCGCCGGAATTGGGGCCACGGTAGGAGTCAGCTGGTATTGGGTCGTCGGAGTCGTGCTGGTGGGCGCCTACTTCATCTACAGCGCGACCGCGGAAGGGCGGATCATGGAGAGGCGCTTCCCCGAGACGTATCCGGCATACAAGCGCTCGACCAAGATGCTGATTCCTTTCATATTCTGAGCCGTCAGCCGTCCTCGATTGCCACGCGAGGCTGCCGACGCCCGAAGATCAGACTGCTACGGCGGAAGCTGATCGAACGGGCGACCGCGGCCCTCTCAGCTTGCCGCACGGACTTAGGCTGTCAAACGACCATGAAGCCCAATTTGGGAGCACCCCCTGGCGGCAAGCGGATGCTCCTAGTGATCTCAAAAAGGGCGGAGGGGGTATAGCGTAGAGGGTGAAAGTAGCACACGGTCTGCCTCTCCGCCGCCCAGGAATCCCTGGGGCGGACGGGCGCGCCTTGTGCTTCGGCGTTCGGCCTGGGATCGACAACTCGATCTAAGCCCCCCTTCCAGGGCCACGTCGGGCCATTGTTGCGGCGCCCAGATTCCACACGAAGACCCTTTCCGGCGGCCGCCTAAACGGCAGCCGCAGTACCCCGACGGCGGGCAGTCCGGGCGGCGACTGCAGCTGCGGTCAGATGAATCGAGGCAATAAGTAGGAACACGAAACCGTGGGTGTACCCGGATTCGATCGACGATGCGGTCACACGGCGGCGCGTTCATTGACGGGTCGGCGGCGAAGGTCCGAGCGCTGGATGGCTGGGGGCAGGTAAGCCTGGTCGAGGGTGCCGACGTCGGTGCCGGGCGGGACGATTTCATCGATCCGGTCGAGGATCTCGTCTGTGAGCGTGACGTCCATGCCGGCAAGCAGGTCGTTGAGTTGCTCCGTGGTGTGCGGCCCGAGGAGTGCGCTGGTCACGCAAGGATGCGTGGTCGCGAAGGCCATAGCGAGGTGGGTCATCGGCAACCCCGCGTCCGTGGCGAGCGGAATGAGCTGTTCGACGGCGTCGAGTCGACGCTCGTCACTGATGGCCTTCATGAACGGGGAGCGGACGAGGTCTGTCTGCTGGCCTTTGCGGACGCGTCCGGTGAGCATTCCCTGCCCGAGCGGACCCCAGACCAGCACGCCCATCCCATAGCGTTGCGCGATCGGCAGCACCTCGGACTCGATGCTGCGGTTGAGGATCGAGTAGCACGGTTGCTCCGCGCGGAACCGTTCCAGGCCGCGGCGCTCGGCAACCCACTGGGCCTCGATGATGTCAGAAGCGGGTGTCATCGACGACCCGATCGCGCGGACCTTTCCGCTGTGGATCAGGTCTGAGAGTGCGGACAACGTCTCTTCGATGTCGGTGGCGGGGTCCAGGCGCTGGATCTGGTAAAGGTCGATGTAGTCGGTTTGCAGGCGGCGCAGCGAGTTCTCGACCTCGATCATGATCCAGCGCCGCGAGGTGCCCCGCCGATTGAGATCGTCACCCATCGGGAGACCGAACTTGGTCGCGAGGACGACGCTGTCACGACGTCCTTTGAGGGCTTTGCCCACAACCTCTTCGGAAGCGCCCTGGGAGTACGCGTCGGCAGTATCGATTAAGTTTATTCCCGCGTCCAGCGCTTTGTGGATGAGACGAATCGAATCGTCGTGGTCGGGGTTGCCGATGGAAGCGCCGAGCATCAGTGCGCCGAGCGCGTAGGGGCTGACCTTGATGCCGGTCCGGCCGAGGGTGCGGTACCGCATGTGGCTTCTCCTTAAGTTGTAGCCGAAAGGTGGTCGGGAAGAACTGGGCGAGAAAATGAGCAGTCCCTGAAAAGTCACCGCATGGGCCGGTCGAACTTCACTTCGCGCCTCCGTGTGCTAGGCAAGCGTCAGTCGGAATTTGTCCCGCGCCTGTTCCTCGATATAAGGGGCTAACCCCCAATGAGTTCCACAAAAAGGGCGGAGGGAGAGGGATTCGAACCCCCGGAAGCGTTGCCGCCTCAGCGGTTTTCAAGACCGCTAGTATGCCTTCCGGAAGTCTCCGGCCAGCTCCGGAGAAAACTGATTTAGAGATCAAATCTCGGTCGGTCCGGACAGGAGATTCCGGCTCCCTCCGGCCAGTTTCGGCACCATTGGCACCAGAAGTGCACCAAATCCCCCCTGGCAGCAGTCGTCATGCTGCGCCGCTTAGCGCTCTTCGGACGGCCGACATGTCGCCCCACCAGGCACCACCCCAGAGCCCTTGACCAGACCACGCGGTGAGTACCCTCGGCCCACGTCCAGCGCGCGTCGCCGCGCTTGGGTGGAGCCGGCCCCAGAGTCGGCTGCCCAGTCCGGCTGGGGGCCTCCTGTGGGAAGCAGTTATAGGCGTTTGATTCCCATTTGATTCCCAACCCCCGAAGTCGCCGCTAGGAGAGGGGAGTGCTATCAGCTCCCACTCTCAGCCGACTCGTCGATGTCTTTCTCGAAGTGACGAGCGGAATGGACCTCGTAGTTCATCCCGTAGACGCGCTTTAGATCCGCAATGGCGTTGAGAGCCTTCTTCCCATGGGGGCTGGCGCTAGCCTCGCCCTCTTGACCTTCCACAGGGTCAAACGAGTGGAGGACGATGTTTTCCAGAAGCTCGCCCAAGGAGACTCCCTTGAATTCGGCAAGCCCCTTGAGGACCTGGACCATGTGCTTCTCCATGCGGACGCCGAGCTGGACTCGCTCGACCTGGGTCTTCTCAATCGTGTCCGCCACGCCATATCTCCTCAACCAGTGGGACCAGTGCCCCTATGTCCTACGGTCCCAAGGTAACGTGCGAGCTATTACTTGTCAAGAAGTCTGGCTCGGGGCAATAGCAGATCGGTATACGTCGAACGTATGATCGAAGAATGGCTACTTTGGCATTCCTCGACTACAGATTTGGTGCTCTCGATCGATCAGGGAGGCTCGAATAGTGCCTTCTAGTGAAGGGCCAAAGGCCAAAGCTCCGCCAAATCGCGCAGGCAGCTCAGTGGGTGTCAATGGTGGCGCACTCGATGTGAAGACCCTGGAGAGCTGGCCTTGGGATGCTGCATGCCAGATCCGGGGTCCGCTCGATGCCCCGAAGTTCAAGGACTACATCCTCCCGCTGGTATTTCTCAAACGACTCTCGGATGTCTTCGACGATGAGGTCCAACGAGTTGCGGACGAAGTCGGAGACGTCGGTACTGCTCCCGAGGTCGTCGACCAGGACCACGGCCTGGTCCGG
This sequence comes from Candidatus Dormiibacterota bacterium, assembly GCA_003135035.1. Lineage (GTDB taxonomy): Bacteria > Chloroflexota > Dormibacteria > Aeolococcales > Bog-877 > Bog-877. Next base: position 5,526 of record PLDE01000244.1, read on the forward strand.
TTCTATCTCCCGGCAGAGAGTCGCTGGCCTTTCGTTGCCCTGAAGACCACTGGCCTTGGCGAAGCACTTACCGATGCCATCCGTGCCGTCGCCCGGCAGAACCCCCGGCTACTCACGGTGGGGCATACCCCCCACGCACTCCGCGAGATGGTTCCCCTTCACAGATACCTTGACCTGTGTTCCAAAAAGGGTAGCCGGAGGTAACAATGGCAATCCCGCTTGGGTAAGTGGTTGCAACGCCTAGGAGGCAGCGTCATAGGTCTCGATGCCCGATCTAACCGACCGCTCCTCGACCTCGATGGCCAGCCTCACGGCGGATTTCGTCGAGACCCATGTGGTCTCCTTCCGAGCATCGAATAAGCGCGCCCACAGCCCAGCCGCCCAAGCGATTCTGATCTCGTCATCGGTCCACGCACGCCCCGAGGCCGCGATGTACGCTCGAAGGAACGTGTCGGTCTCCTCGATCGTCGAGGCTCCACCGGCGAACAGTGCTGCTGCTGCGCCAGCGATCCCCGCTTCAGGCAGAACGACGAGGGAGTCCCAGTCATCGACGGCTAGCAATTGCCCGTCTTTCCATCGGACGTTATCTGACCACCAATCGCCGTGGCCGACGACACCGGGAAGTTGGCTGTTCGTGAGTTTCACTCGGAGCTGCGCAGCACAGTGTTCGATCCAGCCTGGTTCGCTGAACTCGTTGAGATCGGCGACTATGTCGGTAGCTGGGGGCCAGAGTTCGCTACCCGGATGCCCCCACCGTAAGAAACCCCAGTGCGGCTCAAGCGATCCGGCGACCGTGGGCGCGCACTGCACGAGGTCGGCAAGCACGCGGGCGAGCGCCACAGCGGCATCGAGTCCCCGTGGCAATTCCTCACCGTCGGGTACGTAGCTCTCGAAGGAGACGGCCCATGCCGAAACGGGCTCGGGCGGACCGAGCGGCTCCGGACAGCGAAACCCGCGCTCCCACAGATCCCTATGCACACGCCCGCACGAGATGAGCCGTTCGAGCCATGGACGAACCTTGACCACGACCTGGCGATCGTCAGCCAGAGTGACGCCAAAGACGGCAGACGAGTACCCGCGTTCGAAGAGCACGTCGCGGACCGGCACACCGAGACTTGCCCTGCACCAGGAGGAAAGCTCGTCGGTCGTGACCTTGGGCCGCTTATAGCTCGTCATGCTCCGAGCATGTCCCACGTCCTCGACTGCACCTTTACGGATCGAGCATCAGGCCGTGGATGCGAACGGTCCGGAGCTGCAAGGCCCCATGAAGTTCGCCCGGGGCGGCGATACCGTGATCGTGCACAGCATGGACAGACTCGCCCGCAACCTTGACGACCTTCGACGCATCGTCCTCGTACGACTCCACCTCTTCGCTTCTCGCCTCGTCTGCCTTCTCTTTCGGGCGATCCTCGCTCATGGCGGGGATGCTATCAGTCCAGCCTTTGGCTCATCGGGTGCCCACGAAGGCCGGCGAGAGAGTGTCCAGGGCATGCGGCGGGGCCATCGCGGCGGCGGGTTCTCTGGACGGCTCCGGGCGCGGGGTAGCACCTCTGAGGGCCCTCCTCCTGTGAATGCTCGCCGAGACCTTGGGTGCTGGAGCTTGGACTGGCTCGGGCGGCTCTAGCTTGGCTTCCACAGCCTTTACCAGGTCTTCACTGGCAGCTCTGATGGACTTGGTGGCTTTCAGAAGTCGCTCGGCGACTTCTTCTCTACCCTTCTCCCCTAGCTCGCTGGGCCAGCCAGCCACATAGCCGAATGAGTAGTCTTTGAGTCCAGACCCATCGACCCACAGACCAGGTAGGCCACTGACTCCGCCTCGAGCTCGGCGTCGGGGCGGTTGGCTCGATAGTTGTAGCCATCACCGTGCAGGATCGAATGTCCCAGCCCATGGGCGAGTGTCTTGGCTCGCTGAGCGCTGGGTAGAGAGTCCAGCCGGGTGATCGTGTTGTCTACTGGGGTGTAGAAGCCGTTGGCTCCGTGCATTCCGTTTTTGGGGGACGCCTTCAAAGTGATGCCCCTGTCGGCTGCCACCATCTCGAGCGTCGCGAGGAGATTGGGCCCGAAAGCTTGATCAATTACTCGAACCACTTCCGGCGGCTCCTGACCCGTCTTGCGCTGGGTCTGCTCGACATCGAATACGGCGCCTAGTTTGAAGAAGGTTCTGCCCTTGACTTCTCGCTCCTCGCCGGCTTCGTCCAACTCCACAGACGGCTTCAGCCAATAGTGCCTGACCTGCAACCGCCCGCCAGGTTGAGCCTGACTGAGCCTATGTATCTCAATGTGGATGGCGGTCAGCAGACTGGTGGTAAGTGGCGAAGCCGTCAGCGTCCCGCCCAAGTCTGACTTCGTAATGATCGCCAGTGTGGGGTTTCCGCTCAATAGCTCACTCGGATCAAACTGGACATCCGTCGGACCCGGTGCCGCAAGGAACTTAGTGCTGAATATGGTCGCGGTGGCCGCCGCAGACGCTTGGAACGAGTTGAGTTCGCGGAAGCCCGCCAGGCTCTCGACTATCTCTCGAACCTGCTCATCACTCTCCTGCTGAGCCAACGCCACCAGCGTTTGCAGGGACCGCTCCTGGATGAGCCCTGGGATCTGGCTCATGGGAAGCCTGTGGACAGCGGCGATGTGAAGTGTACCCGCCGAATCGCGCTCGGAGCGGCACGTCACACAAATCACTTCGTGACACGACTGTCCTGGTAGAGTCTGTGGTCGACTCTCCTCGCGGCCCAGAAGGCCTTGCGCGACCGCCGTCGCAAGTCCAAGGGTGGCGCCCCGACCGCGCGGCACAGATTGGGTAACCACGTGCAACAGGACAAACAGCTACTTCTCAGATCGTCGTTCGGCGCAGCGGCGACCGCATACGCCGAGCACCGCCCGGACTACGCACAGGCCGCGGTGCGCTGGGCGCTCGAACGCGCGCCCGGCCCGCGAGTGCTCGACCTCGGCGCCGGAACCGGCAAGCTAACCGCCACGCTGGTCGCGCTGGGCGCCGAAGTCATCGCGGTCGAGCCCGACCCGGCGATGCTGACCGAGCTGCGCCGCGCGCTGCCGACTGTCCGTGCCCTGCCGGGTAGTGCCGAGGCGGTACCGCTGGCGGACGCGTCCGTCGATGCCGTGCTAGCCGGCCATGCCCTGCACTGGTTCGACATGGACGTCGCGGGACCCGAGATAGCCAGGGTCCTCGTACCCGGCGGCATCCTGGCCGGCCTGTGGAACGTCATCGACAACCGGGTCGACTGGGTCGCCGAACTCGAGCGGGTCAGCGGGAGCGCGGCCATTGGCCCGCGCGACACCCTCAGCAACTGGCGCGCCGAGACGGCAGACGCGCACCTTCCAAACATTGGCCTGGTCGCCCAGTTCGGCTCGCCGGAGCAGGCCGAGTTCCCGCACGGGCAGCGCCGCACCGCCGACTCCCTCGTCGCGACAATCGCGACGAGGGCGGGGATGCTGGTCATGCCAGAACAGGAGCAAGGGGCCACGCTCGGTCGGATCCGCGCTTTTCTCGCGAGCAGACCGGAGACCGCCTGCGGCGAGTTTACCCTCCCGATGCTGACCGGCGTGCTCCGCGTCCGGCCACTGTGAAAGCCATCGACCGCCCATCATCACAAACGAGCGGTTTTGACGACCTGCTGCCACCGGCCGGCCTAGGCTCTCAGAGTGCGCCAAAAGCCGTGTTCGAAATTAACGGCCCGCCCTCATCGACGGGCACCCATGTTCGCCCGGACGCTACAGGTCACCGCTCTTCATGGGCGGGACTTTCAAGCTCGCACAACGCCGAAGCCCGTCAGTGCCGCCGGACCAGTGCGAGCACTGACGATATCGAGCCCGGATGCACGGTTTCGGCGTGGCACATTAGGAGCGCTAGCAGTCCGATTGCGAATCCAGAAGCACCCAGCCATAGCTTGCGGCGGCGCTCGAGTCGGACCATATCGATGTGATCCGTGACTGCCACGACTGTAGAGAACGTGGCACAGACCAGCGCTAGAGCTACCGTTATCCACAGCAGACAGAAGACCATTACCACGCCGGACCTAGCCGTGGCCAGTCCGCCGCCCCAGAACTCCGCAGCCTGACCGATGGGCAGAAATCCAACAAGAGCAGGTAGTGCCTAGCCTAGTCACAGCGCGATCGCTAGCGCAAATCCTTTCTGTCGCAGTCGCCTCCGATTAGACACATCTAATTAATGACCCTCGTACTTGCACTGTCAAGGTGCGTTTGGCCTTCCGCGGTGCATTGCGACAACTTTGTCCGCTATATGTCGCTATTCCTGCCCCACCGCCGCACTAGCAGATCTTGCGGCGGTAAGTGACCATGGCGACCATGTAGGCGACGATGAGGATGCCGACACACCAGGCAAGGTCGATCCAGATGTCGGTGCCGATCGGCTTTTGTGTGAACAGGTCGCGGATCGCGTTGACGATCGACGTCACCGGCTGGTTTTCGGCGAAGGCGCGCACGGGGCCGGGCATGGTATGGGTGGGCACGAATGCCGAGCTGATGAACGGCAGAAAGATGAGCGGATAGGCGAACGCGCCAGCGCCGTCCGCGGACTTCGCGGAGAGACCGGGAATTACGGCGACCCACGTCAACGCCAGGGTGAGCAGGATCAGGATTCCGACGACCGCTAGCCACGCCAGCACTCCCGCCCCCGAGCGGAAGCCCATGAGAAGGGCGACGAGCACGACGATCGCGATCGAGATCAGATTGGCGACCAGCGAGGTCAGCACGTGGGCCCACAGCACGGACGACCGTGCGATCGGCATGGACTGGAATCGCTCGAAGATGCCGCTCTGCATATCCATGAAGAGCCGGAGTGCGGTGTAGGCGATGCCCGAAGCAATCGTGATGATTAGAATGCCGGGAAGCAGGTAGTTCACATACGAATGCGACCCTGATTTGATCGCGCCGCCGAACACATAGACGAACAGCAGCATGAAGGCGATCGGCATGATCGTGGTTGTGATGATGGTGTCAAGGCTGCGTGTGATGTGGCGCAGGGATCGTCCCATCAGGACGGCGGTGTCGCCGAGGAAATGCATGGTCATCGTTGTTCCTTACTCGTCCGTGCCGACGCTGCGGTCATTGCCAGCGTCGCCGTCCTTGCCATCGTTACCGACGATGGCGAGGAAGACGTCCTCGAGGGTCGGCTGCTTCTCGACGTATTCGACCTTGGCGGCCGGGAGTTGCTGCTTGAGTTCGGCGAGGGTGCCGTTCACGATGATCCGACCCCCGTGGAGGATCGCGATCCGGTCGGCGAGTTGTTCGGCCTCGTCCAGGTACTGCGTCGTGAGCAATACCGTCGTGCCGTGCTCGGCGAGTTCCTTGACGGCCCGCCACACCTCGATCCGCGCCTGGGGGTCGAGCCCGGCCGTTGGCTCGTCGAGGAAGATGACCTGGGGATTCCCGATGAGGCTCATCGCGATGTCGAGGCGGCGGCGCATGCCACCTGAATACGTCGACACCTTCCGCGCGGCCGCGTCGGTCAGCGAGAAACGATCGAGCAGGTCGTCCGCGATCGTGCCCGAGTCCTTGAGGTGCCGCAAGTGGGCGACCAGCACGAGGTTCTCCCGCCCGCTGAGGATTTCGTCGACGGCCGCGAACTGTCCGGTGAGACTGATGCACTCCCGCACGTCCGCAGCCTGCGCAGCGACATCGAAGCCGTTGACGCTGGCAGTCCCCGCGTTGGCCTTGAGCAGCGTAGAGAGGATGTTCACGACCGTGGTCTTGCCCGCCCCGTTCGATCCGAGCAGGGCGAAAATGCTGCCCCGCGCCACGTCGAAGTCCACGCCGCGCAGCACTTCCAGCTTCTTGTACGACTTCTCCAGGCCCTTCACGTGGATCGCAGGCCCCTGGACCTGGTTACCCGAATTCATTGGCCGCGTTGGATGTTGATGTCGCCGTACTGAGTGCGCGCACGTACTGCGACGGTCTGCTCGAACGCGTCGGGAGCGCGGTCGCCGGCGAGCTGGTTGCGCACATGCCCCTTCTTCGAGGAGAGGTCGAGCCAGGCGGGGACGCCGGGCCGTACGCCGATGGTGACCTGTCCGGCGCCGGTCTCGACCTGGATGGAACCGCTCGAGACCTCTCGCAGCTGGATGCCGCCGTAGGCGATCTTCGCCGCAACGGAGGCGAGCGCCTTGTTGATCTCGAGGCTTTGCCAGGCCCCGGTTAGGGGTGGGCGCGGCCGGCCCGCTGCGCTACCTGCAGATGATCTACGGCGACGCCCAATCCATCCACAAGGGTACTCTGATCGAGTCTAGCGCGGTGGCTCCTCAGTACGGCGGCACCTTGGACATGCTCAGGCTCTATGACGCCCAGGGGGAGGCGAGCTGGCAAATTCGGGCGCGCATCATCTCGGCGGTGGATCCCGGTACGCTGATCGACGGCGACGATTGGCCGGTCAAGTCCGACCAGGCGGTGGCCCACGCGGTGAGCAGCACGGTCTATGGGACGCCGGCGAGCTACTTCCTGAGCCGCTGGTACGACGGAGAGCTGATCACCCACTCTGCGGCCCGGGTGCTGGGGGAGATCATGCATCTAGCCGCTCTGAAGGGTGAGGGAACCGCCAAGGCACTCACCGACGGCAATTGGGGGTATTCGGTGGGCGGTCGGCTCCGAGCGCTAACCCTCGGTGAGGACAATGCCGTTGCCGTCTACAGCGGCCAAGGCTGTGGTCACTCGGCCAAAGTGACGGTGGTGAGCGCAGTGGACCAGCGGCTCACGGTGCCAGGGCTCAAGGATGGGAAGAGGATCGAGGCCGTCGCAGGGGTGCCGCTGCGGCTGCGCATGCCGTCAGTGGCCTGCAAGTCCTAGGCGCCACGGGCGGCCGTCAAGGCNNCCCGGCCATGTCTACGGAGCTGAAGGACTGGTGGATGAGGAGCTCCTGACAAAATCCTGAGAAAGCAGCTCGACTGTATGCTCCGCTACCTAGCCGAGCGTGCTATCGCCGGGTGAGAGAGTGTTCGCCATCTCGGGGCAGAGGTACTGGCCCGGGCGGCGCCTGGTTCGGTGAAGTAGTTTTCATACCAGGAAGAGCGGTGAGCGAGTCGACGATCCGTCGCTTCTCGACGACCCGGCTCCAGTACCGCCGCCACATCCGTGGCGCTCGATGGCCCACCCTCACCGCGGTGATCCTCCTTGCCTTCGCAGCCGCGACCACCGCCAGCTGTGGCGCGGTGGTACCTCACCGCCATGGGCCGGTCTCGACCAAAACTCCGAAGGCAGCGGGCGCGGCTAACCTCGTAGAACCAGCCTCTGGCGGTCGCTGGCGAACACTGCTACCGCCAATCCGCACACACCCAGGTCCCGAGCTACGATGTCCGAGACGCCTCCGGTGAAGGAGAGTGATAGGACGATTTCGAGGAGCAGCAGGGCGCTGACCCCCGCCACCACTTGAGTGCCGACACCGAGCACCAGCGCTACCCCCAAGACGGAGAGTAGCCAGCCGTGCAGCAGCACCATGGCCAGTGCGAGATGCGACGTCTGGGAGATGATCGGCACATAGCCGGTCCACTGACTAGGTTGTACCAACTCGTGCATTCCGAACCAGAGCAGGACCAGGCCGAGGGAGACGCGCGCAGCGGTTGGTGCCCAAGCACGGACCGTTTCAACGGGGTTAGCATCAGCAGAATGGACATCAATCGCTGGGCGCGCAGGGCCTACGTAAGTCACCGCTCGGGCGGCGAGTCTGTGCGCTCGGTTCCTTCGCGCCATGTTCACTGCACCACATGGCCGGAGTCATCGGTTACCACCACGCCGTCGTCCCCGAAACTGTACTCGGTATTGCCAGAGTCGTCGCCCAGGTTGGCCTCGACAAAGTAGATGCGGTCCGTCGCCGGATAGTTGCTGCTGCGCACTGGCTGAGTACTCCCGGAGGCATAGAGGGTGAAGTCCACGGAGCCTCCGGCAAGCCGGGTGGTGAAGGTGAATCCCGCCAACGCTTGGCGGGTGCTAGGGCCAGGACTCCCAGGGTAGAGCTGGTAGGTGTAGGAGGCGTACGAAGTCGATGACAGAAGCGGACCGGGCGTCCCGGACGCACTCCGTGTAGCCGATGGCGATGCCGCCGCGCTCGGACTCGCCTTGGGGCTCCCACCTGTAGTATTCGAACTCGGACTGCCGTGCCCCGTCGGGATCCCGCCCGATCCGGGGATACCCAGGGACCCAGGATTGCAATAGCCGTGCACGGCCAGAAGTGCGGCGGCCACCGCGGCCACTGACACTGCGATCCCGCCGCGCCGGCCAACCGTCTCACCCGCGATGCGCACCTGGCAGTTCCTCCGTGGCTCCCCCGGCACATGATAGCGTCGGAACGCCAACCTTCCGGCGAGGCGCCCCGCTATGGCACTCTAACTGGCGTGGCCTCTTTTATCGGCCAGCGGAGATTGAAGCAGCCTATTAATATCTGCTCCAGTTATCTCTTCCATGGGCATTTGCCGCAAACGCTGCCCTACATGAACTAGATGCTCTTTATATCGCTGATAAGCTTTAGGGCGCAGAGCCATTCTCTTGCCCTTAATCCATTTATCTAAGAAGTCGCCCAAAAGGAGAGGCTGCCCGTCTTTCCACCTAGAATACTTAGCTCTAGCTGCCGCCAGCTTTTCTACAGGTTCTCTTTCGGTCTTCCCATAGACGATAGGGCGCTTAGGAGCGTCTTCGGGGTGGTCTTTGTCTCTGATCGGTGGCAAGCGACCGACCCAATACCGCCTGCCGCTCTTTTGCTGATAGACTGCGCCTCTCCCCTCCTGGGGTGAGCTGTCCTAGCCACTTGGAACTCTCCTTAGTGAGATCTGAATGCCACAATTTTGCGACACTCTGGCTAAACTGGGGATCTCTTCGGACACTCTAAAAGACCCTCTCTAGGGTCGATTGGAAGTCAAAAGTGGCGGAGGGAGAGGGATTCGAACCCCCGTTACCCTTTCGGGTAAAGCGGTTTTCAAGACCGCCTGTNNTCAACCGCTCTGCCATCCCTCCATGGCTGCTGCAGGACCCCTTTCGAGGCGTCCACAAGCGCCGCGTGCATCGCCATATTAGGTGGACCCGACACGACGAAGGGCGAGGGCTCGCCGCCGGAGGTCAGTCGGCGGCGATCGCCGCCAACACATCCAGCTTGGCCGCCCGCCGGGCCGGCCAGCTCGCGGCGGCCAGTCCCAAAAGGGCGGCGATGAGAAGGAACACGACCAAGCTGCTGAGGGGAATCACGACGTTGGTTACGCCCTGCTGCTTCAGCGAGAAGGCCAGCGCGGCGCCGAGCCCAGTTCCCACCACCAGCCC
>PLDE01000266.1 GCA_003135035.1 Candidatus Dormiibacterota bacterium
CACCGTCGCCGAGCCCACGGTGCCGCTGAGAGCGGCCGCGATATGGATGGAGACGATCTCGGCCGCGGGATCCTCGAGAATCTCGCGATAGACCGCTTCAAAGTCACCGGGCGGCGGCTGCGAGGTGAGTGGGGGTCGCTTGGCCTGGCTCAAGAGCTTGAGGAACTCCGCGTCGTCGAGATCGACGCGGTCGCGAAACTCCCGCTCGCCAAAGTGCAGCCGCAGTGGCACCGTGACCACGCCCGCCGCCTCGCGCCGGCTCTGGGGCAGGTCGCAGGTACTGTCGGTGACGATCCGGACGGTCACCGGGAGCTCCTACTCCGCAGAGATGACGAACTGGTAGAGCGCCTGGCCCCCGTCGTGCCGCTCCACCTCCAACTCGGGGAACTCCCGGCGGATCGCCGCCTCCAAACCCGCGCTGGCCTCGTTCTCCACGCCCGCCCCACGGTAAAGGGTGACGACCTCGATCGACCCCTCGGGGAGGGCCCGAAGCGCCCCCAACACCACGGAGTCGACCGCCTCTCCACAGCTGACCAGTTGGCCATCGAGCATCCCGATCAGCTGCCCCTCCTCGACCTTGCGCTCACCCAGGTGGCTGTCCCGAACCGCCCGGGTCACTTCGATGGCGTGGACGCCGGCCATGGCTCGCTCCATGCGCGGCCGGTTCACCTCGAGGGGGGCACCGGGGTCGAACGCCAACAGGGCGGCGATGCCCTGGGGCAGGTTTGCCGAAGGAACTACGGCCGCCTCGCGCTCGGAGAGCTTGGCCGCCTGCTCAGCCCCCATCACCAGATTGGGGTTGTTGGGCAGCAGGATGACCTCGTCGGCGGCGGCAGCCTCGATCCCCTCCAGAATCTGCTCGGTGGAAGGGTTCCGGCTCTGGCCACCCTCGACAACCGTGGCCGCCCCGAGTCCGAGGAGGAGCTCGCGGAACCCCTCCCCCTGGGCAACCGCCACGACCCCGAGCGGGCGGAGCGCCGCCCGCTCGGGCAGAGGCGACCTCTGCTCCCGGACCTGCTGGTGCTGGGCGGTCATGTCCTCGACCTTGAGGCGTTCGATCTGACCGATCTGGGCCGCCTTGGCCAGGAGTGCCCAGGGCTCCTTGGTGTGGAGATGAACGTGGAGCAGCCCGGGCTCTCCCACCACCAGGGCGGAGTCGTCCTCGGCCTCGTCACCGAGTTGGGAGCGGATCTCGACCGCCTCCAGGTCGGCGCCGATCAAGGCGAACTCGGTGCAGTAACCGAAGCCACCCTCGGGGGCAACCGCAGCAGCGGCCCCCCGCGGCTTGAGGACCTGGGGTCTGGAGGTCGTGCCGGCGGGATCCGCTTGAGCATCTCCCAATCTCTCGCCGGACCCGGCCAAGCGCTCAGCGATGGCACTCAGAATCACAGCCAACCCGAAGCCCCCGGCGTCGACGACGCCGGCCTCCCGGAGAACGTCCATCTGATCTCGACTGCGCTCGACCGCGGCCCAGGCCTCCCCCACCACCGCCTCAGCCAGCTGGCTCAGGTCGTGTCCCTCCTCGAGACCCTTCTGGGCAGTCCGGGCGGCGTCTCGGGCGACCGAGAGCATGGTGCCCTCCACCGGCCGCTTGACCGCCAGATAAGCTACCCGAGCGCCCTCGTTGAGGGCCTCGCAGAGCCCCTTGAGATCGAGGGTCTCGCTCTCCTGGGAACTCACCGCCCAGCCCCGCAGAACCTGCGAGAGAATTACCCCGGAATTGCCCCGGGCACCCATCAGCGATCCGTGCGCGGCCGCTTTGGCCACCGCTGACACGGGCGCATCCTCGCCGAGAGCCTCGACTTCCTGCCAGGCTGCTTCCAGGGTGAGCAGCATGTTGTTCCCGGTGTCGCCATCGGGCACCGGGAAGACGTTGAGGTCGTTGATGTGGCCCTTCTGCTCGGCGAGCCGGCCCAGGGCTCTCTCCAGCCCCTGGCGCAGCGCCTTGCCGGTGACCAGCTGAGGCGCGCCCGAGGCGGCTACCTCAGCTGCCGCCATCCTGTTCCTCAGGTGGCCGGATCCCCTGGACGTTGACGTTGACCTGAAGCACCCGGATTCCCAGATGCTTCTCGACGCTGTAGGCGACCGCACTCATCAGGTTGTGGGCGACCTCCAGGATCCGCACGCCGTGGTCGACGATCACGTAGAGGTCGATACCGAGTCCCTCGTCCTGAACCCGCAGCTCGATGCCGCGCTCGGCGTTTTCCCGATTGAGCAGCTCGGCCAGGCCATCCCGCAAGCCACGGGCGGACATCCCCACGATGCCATAGCAGTCGCCCGCCGCCTTGGCGGCCAGCATGGCCACCACACGGGGCGACACTTCCACGGTGCCCAGTGCGTATGTCTGCAAGAGGGGCCGGTTGCTTGGCAAGGCGAGCCTTCCTTTATCGGCGCTCAGGGCGTCCGACCGGAGCGCCGGCTGGCGTCCTGCGGCGCGGCTGGTAAACTGCGGCCGGAATCATACTCGGGGTTCGGTCCCAGCGGCGGGACCCTCATAGTCAGCTTTCTTCGAGGTCGCCATGGCGAAGCGGTGCGATATCTGCGGCAAAGGACCGGTGGCAGGCAGCAATGTCAGTCACTCCAAGGTACACACGCGGCGTCGCTTCATGCCCAACTTGGTGAGCGCCCGGATCGCTCCCCGGGGTGGCGGTTTGCCAGTGCGCATGCGGGTCTGTACCCGCTGCCTGCGCACCTCGACCAAATCGGCCTGAACTAGACCACTCCCCCGCTCTGTAGGGTATAGGCCCAGCCCATGGGCGGATTGACCTCGCGGACACCTCGGGCGGCGCCAGCCGGGACGGCCCGGTAGGAAGGCCCCAAGGTCCCAGCCGTGCCCTCCATTTGGCTGTTCGGAGTGCTGGCCCCGGCAGTCATGGTCCTGGTGGCGGCTCTGGTCTTCCGCAACGCGGTGTGGGGCTATCCGGTCGGAATCGTGGCCGGGCTGATGTGGGTTCGCTCGATCTGACTCCCCCGTCCGCCGGCCCGGGGTCCCACGCTCAGCTGCCGTTGCGGCGCAACTGCCGGAGCACCGAGGTCATCTCCAGGGCCGTCTGGGCCGCTTCGAAGCCCTTGTTGCCCAGTTTGCCGCCCGCCCGCTCCTCCGCCTGAGCCACCGTATTCACGGTTAGGACGCCGAAACCGATGCCCACCCGGTGCTGCCGGGAGAGGTCAGTGATGCCCCGGCTCACCCCATCCGAGACGTACTCGAAATGGGGCGTCTCGCCGCGAATCACAGCGCCCAAGGCAACCACCGCGTCGCAGCCACCGCGCGCCAAGACCTCGGCCACCACGGTGGGTATCTCCAAGCTCCCGGGAACCCAGATGAGTTCGATGTCCTCCTCAGCGACACCGTGCTGGCGCAGGCATCGGCGGGCTCCCTCGACGAGGCGATTCACCACCGCCTCGTTGAAGCGCGCCGCCACCAAGGCGACCTTCAGCCCTTGGCCCTCGAGGCGTCCCTCGATCAACTTCATGACCGGCCTCCCGGTCCGGGCTCTGCCGACGCCAGGACGTGACCCAACTTGTCCCGCTTGGTGGCCAGGTAACGCTGGTTGTGGGGATTGGCCTCCACCTCAATCGGTACCCGCTCGACCATCTCCAGGCCGTGGCCCTGGAGCCCGTAGTACTTGCGCGGGTTGTTGCTCATCACCCGCAGTTTGCGCAGCCCCAGATCGGAGAGGATCTGGCTTCCGATCTGGTAGTCGCGGCTGTCGGCGGGATAGCCCAACTCCAAGTTGGCCTCGACGGTATCCATGCCCTGGTCCTGGAGGGCGTAGGCGCGCAGCTTGTCCATCAGCCCGATCCCCCGGCCCTCCTGGCGCAGGTAGACGACCACTCCTTCTCCGGCGCTGGAGATCTGCCGGAGCGCCTGGTGGAGTTGGGCCTGGCAGTCACAGCGCTGCGAGCCGAACACGTCCCCGGTCAGGCACTCGCTGTGGACCCGCACCAGCACCGGACGGTCCGCCTCGGGCTCGCCGAAGACCAGCGCCAAATGAACCGCATCGGTGATGAGGTCGCGGTATCCGATGGCCCGCCAGCTGCCCGCCTCGGTCGGGATCACGGTTTCAGCACCCCGCTCAACCAACTGCTCCTTCTGACGCCGGTAGGAGATCAAGTCGGTGATGCTGATGATGGGGATGTGGTGGTGAGCCCCGAACGCCTCCAGCTCTGGTCGCCGGGCCATCGTCCCATCTCGGTTGGCAATCTCACAGACGACCCCAGCCCGGGTCAGCCCCGCCAGCCGACAGAGGTCGATCACGGCCTCGGTGTGCCCGGCTCGCTCGAGCACGCCACCGGCGCGAGCCCGCAGGGGAAAGACATGCCCGGGACGAGTGAAGTCTGTCGCTGTGAATTCCGGATCCGCCAGGGCACGAATGGTGGTAGCCCGGTCCCGGGCGCTGATCCCGGTGGTGACCCCGCCGGCGGCGTCCACCGAGACGGCAAAGGCGGTGCGATAGAGAGACGTGTTGTGCTCCATCATCGGCGGCAGCTCGAGATCATCCAGGCGCTCCGCCTCCATGGCGACACAGATCAGGCCCCGAGCCTCGGTCATCATGAAATTGACCCTCTCGGGACTGGCAGCGGAGGCGGCCAGGCAGAGGTCACCCTCGTTCTCCCGGTCCTCGTCGTCGACCACGATCACGAATTCGCCCTTGGCGAACTCCGCCACTGCCTGCTCGATCTCGGTGAACTCCACCTCAGCCGGCTCCCTGCCGAGCGCGGTCGCTCAGAACTGGTCGGGCACCGAGGTGGGGCTCCAGCAGCCGCTCGACCAGCTTGGCCACCGAATCGGCCTCCAGATTGACCACCGTCCCGGGCCGGTAGTCGGCAGCGACGGTGGTCTCAACCGTGTGCGGAATCAGTGAGACTCGAACCTCGCTGCTGGCCGGGCCCAAGTCCTCGACGGACACCAAGGTGAGGGAGCAGCCGTCGATGGCGATCGACCCCTGCGGGACACATAAACGGCCCACCGCCGCGGGTACCGTGATGCTCAACCAGACGGCGTTCTCCTCCACCTCCAGCGAGCCGATCCGACCGGTGGCGTCGACGTGGCCGCTGACCAGGTGGCCACCAACGGGATCGCCCAATGCCAGAGGCGCCTCCAGGTTCACCCGGACGCCCTTCTCGAGACCACCCAGATTGGTTCGCCTGAGGGTCTCCGGCATGACCTCCACCGCCACTTTTCCGGGGGCCCGCCGCACCACCGTCAGACAGCAGCCGTTCACCGCCAGGCTGTCCCCGATCTGGAGGTTGCCCCAGCCCCGGGGATGGGCGATCTCCAACTCGCCCTGGAAGTCTTCGGGCAGCACCTCGATCCGGCCGACAGCACTCACGATCCCCGAGAACACCGCTACACCTCCGCCGTCAGCAGGAGGTCTGGCCCGATCGGCTCGGCCCGCATTCCCTGGACTTTCCAGCTGCGCCCCAGCGAGGTGGCCCCGGCACCCCCGAAAGGCCCGGGTGCGCCATTCCCACCCACCACCAAAGGGGCCACGAAGGCGGCGATCCGGTCGCCTAGCCGTTCCTTCCCGAAAGACCCGAGCAGAGTCGGGCCTCCCTCCACGAGGAGGCTGGTGACTTGGCGAGCACCCAATGCCTGGAGCAGGTCGGGTAGCGAAACATGACCATCAGCGTCCGGGAGAATCAGCACCTCGGCGCCCGCCTGCTGCAAAGCCTGCTGACGAGCGGGATCGGTTTCGGCCACGGTTGCCACCACAACGGGACCGCCTGCCGATTGCAGAATCCGCGACCCCGGTGGAGTGCGCAAACGGGTGTCCACGATCACCCGCAAGGGCTGAGACGATCCCTCAGGCAGATCGCGAGCGCTGAGCCGAGGATTGTCGGCGAGCACCGTTCCGGATCCCACCATCACCGCGTCATGCTCACGGCGCAGTTGATGTGCCCGCGTTCGCGACGGCTCCGAAGTGATCCACTGCGACTCTCCGGTAGCGGTCGCCACCTTGCCGTCGAGGCTCATGGCGAACTTGAGGGTCACCAGAGGACGACCGGTGGTGACCCAAACCGAGAACTCGCGGATGAGTTCTTGCGCCGCTGCCTCCCCGTCTCCCAGGGTCACGGTCACGCCGGCGGCCCGGAGTTGGGCGACCCCTCGGCCTGAGACGGTCGGATTGGGATCGAGGGTGGCTGCATGCACCGCGGTCACCCCGGCGGCAAGAAGGCGCTCCGTGCAGGGGCCGGTGCGACCTGTGCTGCAGCAGGGTTCTAGGGTCACCCACAAAGTCGCTCCCCGGGCCAAGTCGCCCGCCTGATCCAAGGCGACCACCTCGGCGTGTGCCCGGCCGGCCGCGGCGTGATAGCCCTCGCCGACGACCTCTCCGGCCCGGGTCAGCACGGCTCCCACCGGCGGGTTGGGAGAGGTGTGATATCGGCCGCGGGCGGCCAGTTCCAGGGCGCGAATCATCCACTCCTCAGCGTCCTCGCCCGGATCTGCGCCGCCAGCCTGGTCGATCATCTGGACTCCCTGCCTCGAGACAGGGAACTGCGGACCAGGCAAATGGGCGCTGGACCCGTCTTCTCCCATCCAGACTCGAGGTCGAGCCCAGTGCTCGTGCCTCTGACTGTCGGCCCCGGAATTTCACTGGGTCCTGCGCTCGCTGAGCGCTCGCGGGCTGTAACCGCCGGTCGGGATTCTCACCCTGCCCCGAAGACGAAGTCAGCGTAGCACAGGCTCAGAGCAGGCGGACGAGCTTCCGGGGAGCAATCATCCGGTAGCTGTCCGCTACCAATCCCGCCGCCTCGAGCCGGCCGACCCAGTCATCTCGACAGTGGCCATGGCGCGAGTGTGTGATTCGCAGAGCCCTCCGGACGACCGGCGTCATCCCGGTAACATCAACCGGGCGTGCCGAGGTGGTGAAATGGTAGACACGCTGCTTTGAGGGGGCAGTGAGCGCAAGCTCGTCCGGGTTCAACTCCCGGTCTCGGCACCAACCCGTTGGGCACAATTGAGGGGTGGTGGGGTAAGGCTCACCCTTGACTTCCTCATGCCTCTGTGCTTGGATGGGTAGGCTCTCTATATTGAGTGGGCTACTTCGGTGCCACGATGGAGAGGCTATGAAGGCGGAGTTGGAGCCTTGTCCTATCCGGAGTGCCCACGGCACGGAGTTGGCGGGTCTGAGGCTGGCCTAGTCGCCGGAGCCTCGGTGATCCGATATGGGGTCAGCAGCCCCAAGCGACCCCGCCAGAAGTTCCTCTGCACCTTCGAACTCCTCGATGGAACTCAGGATCGGCACACCTTCCGAGGCGGCCTCGTCCCGCGCCTCATGGCCGAAGACCCCACCTGCCAGGACTGTGGCCAGCAACTTGACGCCTGGCGGGGCGAGAAGGTGTTCGACGAGTACTGGTTCCCCTTCAAACCAGTCGCCAACGCCCTGGCGCAGCTTGCCTCGGGCACCTCATACAGGCAAGTCGCCTCCAGTCTCAGGCGAACTACTGGGAGAGCAGCCGATGCCTNNAGACCGGCGATCTTGCCGACCAAGTTTTAGCTGCTGAAGTAGAAGCCGAGCATCCCCTGCGAGGCCACTCCCGAGAGGCGCCTCTGGCGGAGTGGTTGCTGCAAACCTTCGCTCCCATCCTCCATCGTGAGCTGGCGCCTCAGAGCTGGCCTGAGGGCGGGATCATCGCCGTCGACTCGGTAAAGATGAACTTGCTCGGCCGGCACAAGTATGTCGACGCCGAGGGCAACGATCTCGACGACTACCGAGAGCGAGACGAGGAAGGCAATCTCCTGATGCCTCCTGAAGGGGTGTTCCAGATCGATATCCCTGACGTCGAGAAGACCAGGCCAGACGTCTTCGACCTCCTGGATGAAGACGACCAGGAAGATCGTGACGCCTTGAGTTTGGCCGCTTACGTGCCGGAGCCACCCGACACCAGGCCAGGGCTTCAGGGCGGGGTTCCCTGCTGGGAGGTCTTGGGCGCCTATGGCTACGAGCGAGCCAAGTCCGGGGTCTTCCCGAGAGGCGAGGAGTTGGGGCGCATCTGGCTACTTCGCAGCTACTTCAAACCCAACTCGCTGGCCTGGGCTCACTTCTTCCGCCAACTGGAGGGCACTCCGGCTTACGTGATCTGCGACATGGCGCCGGCAATTAGGGTGGGCGTCGAGCTAGCCTGGCCAGACGAGAAGACGCGCCCGCAGATCTTGGTTTGTGAGCACCACGTCATCGAGGCGATCAAGCGGCGGGTGGCGGGCGACCATCGCCTCGAAGCCGACGCCAGTCGCCTCTTTCGCACCTATGGCCGAAGGGTTGACGGCGACTACCCAGGAATACGCTCCCAACGGCACGCCTGGCTCGATCCGCCGGCTCTGGCACTTCTGGGAATTCCGCCGTCTGGCTCGCGAAGCCGAGCATCTGGAGCTCGACCAGCTCTTCGCCACTCCCACCTGGCGCCGGATCATGAATCAAGTCGTCCAGAAGGACAACACTCTCCGATACTCCACGGGAGCCTTGGAGAGCGCCTTGTTCCTGTTGGCTGAAACCAAGATCAGCTGGCGGCGAACCTGGCTCAAGAACCGGCGGCGGGTCGACTATCTGCTCTCTCTGATGCAACTGGACATGCTCGGAGTAGCCAACCAAGACGCCTTCGCCAAGATCATCGAGCGCTACCTGAGGCACCACCCGATGCCCCGTCAGAATCGCTTGACCGATCCCAAGGGCATCCCTGCGAGTCTGCGTCAGCCTCTCTCCGACGATGAGCTTGTGTCCCTTGGGCTCCCCACCGAGCACGAATTTGAGTCCTGGAAAGAAAAGCGGCGGAAGCGTCTTGACGAAGAGGCCAAGATGGACAGGTATCACCGCGACTACAAGTTCCGCCGAAGTTTTCTGGCTCGCCACAGGCGATGGTGGAAGAGACACTCAGCCGAGTTGTCCAGGAAGGCGCTCAGACGCAAGGCCGCCCTCAAGGAATCCGATCCGGAGAAATACCAGGCTCAGAGAAGGGCGCAGGACAGACGCCACTACGAGCGGAGCAAGAAGATTGCCTTAGTTGTGGCCAAGTTCGGCTGCGACAAGGACGAGGCTCGCGCCTGGCTGGAGGCGGTCGCTTGGGACTTAGAGGCTGTCTCGCCATTGCCCAAGCCTGCTAGCCTCCAGGTGATCCTGGTGCCTCCCGACCAGGAAGGGGAAGCTGATGACTCCTGAGAAGCCCGAACTGGACGAGACCACTCCGATTGACTTCCGCTTCGCCACCTTTGGCGAGCTGAAGCAAGTGTTCGGGGAGAAGCGTGCTCGCTCTTTGGTTCAGGCCAAGCAGCGCAAGGCTGCTGGCTCTAGTGAGGCATTGAGCCAGGCCGACATCGAGACCGCCCTAAAGTTCCTGCGTGGTGAGAAGGCGGGCGCCCAGACCAGTCGGGCTCTGAAGGCGCTGCGCTACTACTTCGCCCACAACGAGAGGGCGCGAAAGGGCTGCGAAGCCTACCTCGAGGGACTGGACGGACACGATGAGCCCAACCACCGCTAGTCGCGCCCCGGAGTCACGCTGGAGCGGAGAGTGGGACGTTAGGTTCTGGTGTGACGAGAACGGCGTTGAGCCGGTCAGGGCTTTTCTGAAGAACCTAAAGCGCCGGGAGGATAGAGCCAAGAAGCTTGCCGTAGCGACCGCGATCGAGCGCATCCTGAAGGTCTACGGAACGGACGTCTGCTTGAGCGAGTGGGGCAAGAACCTAGGCCGTGGGCTGTACGAATTCCGGATCCGCCACACAGCGGAAGAGATCGAAAGGCTCTTCATCGCCAGTGAGACTGAGGTCGGCGTCTCCCAGCCCGACTCTCCTTCAAAGGTTCTCATCCGCATCTTCTTCATGACATCTGGGAAGCAGATCATTTTGTTGCTGAGCGGCTATGACAAGGGAAGCTCGTCCAGTTCACGGCGAGAGCAGGATGAGATCGAGAGGGCTCGGCGCCTGCTCACCCGCGCCAAAGCCATGGCACGAGAATGACTTGACTATAATATGCTCCTGGTGCATAATCTCCTTGGAGATGAATAGGTAAGGAGACGGCAGTGAAGGCATCGAGCGGGGAGATCGCAGAGGGAGTCGGGAGCAGTTTCGACGACTTCATGAAGGAATACAAGTCTTCCATGGGGGTCAGCGAACGAGCGCTCTACCAGGTATTTGCACGCGAGTACGACCTGGCTGCCCAGGTGATCGGACTCCGCAAAGCCCAGAGGATGAGCCAGCAGGAGCTAGCCGTCCTTGCCAACGTCCACCAGAGCGAGATCAGCCGAATCGAGCGCGGCGTGGCCAATCCTCTCAAGTCGACCCTGGATGCGATCGCCGCGGCCTTGGGCGCT
>PLDE01000299.1 GCA_003135035.1 Candidatus Dormiibacterota bacterium
GGTCGTCGACTGGACCCAGGCCAGCCTCGGCCCGGTGAGCGTCGACACCGCCCACATGCGCTGGAACCTGGCCGTCCGATACGGACTGGGCGCGGCGGAGGGCTTCTTGGCCCAGTACCGACGCCTGGCCCAGACCAGGGGCGACGATCAGACTTACTGGGACATCGTGACCGTCCTTGACCTGCTTCCCGACCTCCAACCGGAGGATCAAGGGAGTGGAGTAGGTGGCCGCCTCGAGGAGTACCTTCGATCGGTTCTGGACCCGGGTGAACCGGGATGAAGTCGACAAGCCGGGAGAGTTGATGGCGGCTGGCAGAGACCGCGGTCGGGTGAGCGCCTACGACGCGATAGTCGTGGGGGGCGGGCACAACGGTCTGATCTGCGCCGCCTACCTGGCTCGGGCCGGACAGCGCGTGGCCGTGCTCGAAGCCCGAGCCCGGGTTGGCGGAGCGGCGGTGACCGAGGAGGTGTGGCCCGGCTACCGGGTCTCGGTGCTCTCCTATGTCG
The DNA here is from genome assembly GCA_003135035.1 of Candidatus Dormiibacterota bacterium. Classification (GTDB taxonomy): domain Bacteria; phylum Chloroflexota; class Dormibacteria; order Aeolococcales; family Bog-877; genus Bog-877. The sequence continues at coordinate 508 of PLDE01000299.1, forward strand.
TCAGCCTGCTCCGGCCGGCGGTCGTCCGCGAACTCAGGCTGGAGCGCTTCGGGTACGAGGTCTATCCCCTCGACCCCGCCTACTTCATGCCCTTTCCCGACGGCCGGCACTTCTTCTACTGGGAGGATGTTGAGCGGGCCGCCGTCGAGGTTGCCAAGTTCTCGGCTCACGACGCCCGGGCGCTGCTCGATTACGACCGGGTGATGGGGCGGCTGGTGGCACTGGTGCGTCCCCTGCTCGACCAGGCGCCCCCGCGCTGGGACCGCCCCCGCGCTGGCGAGCTTGGCTCCCTGCTTAGTTTGGGTCGCCATCTCCTGCGCCAGCGCAACCAGCTGCGCGAACTGGCCGACATCATGACCATGTCGGTCTCCGACTACCTCGACCAGTGGTTCGAGGATCCGGCCATCAAGGGCGCCCTCTCGCCGGGTGGGGTCATCGGTGCCTGGGCCGGTCCCCGTTCACCGGGAACCGCGTACGTTCTCCTCCACCACCGCATTGGGGAGGCCGGTGGGCAGCGAGGCGGTTGGGGCTNNGGGGGGGCATGGGGGCCCTCTCCGAGATCCTGGCAACGGCGGGGAGGGCGCATGGCGTCGAGATTCACACCGGCTCCAAGGTGGCGCGCATCTCAGTCAAGGGAGACCGGATCCAGGGAGTGGTCCTTGAGGACGGCACCGAGTTGGCGAGCCCACGGGTGATCTCAACCGTACATCCCCGGACCACCCTGCTCGACCTGGTGGGCCGGCAGCACCTGCCCAGCGGATTGGTCGAGGAGATGGAGCGCTATCGCAGCCGGAGCGGCTCTGCCAAGGTCAACCTGGCCCTGGCCGAGCTGCCCAACTTTCGTGCTCTGCCCGGAGTCGAACTCGGCTCCCAGCATCCCGAGTTCATCATCAATCCCTCCATCGACTATCTGGACCGGGCCTGGGGCGACGCGGTCGCCGGGGGGTGGAGTCAGGACCCGATGATGGATTGCGTCATTCCCACCACCAAGGACCGGACCCTGGCGCCCCCGGGACGGCACATCCTGACCTGCTTCGTCCAGTACGCGCCCTACCAGCTGCAGGGGAGCAGCTGGGCACAGGAGAGAGAGAAGTTCGCCGACCGCGTGGTCGAGGTGCTCGGTGAATACGCGCCGAACCTCCCCGGCGCGGTCCTGCACCGGCAGGTGGTCACACCGCTGGACATGGAGCGGGAGTACGGTCTTCTGGGCGGAAACATCTTCCAAGGCGAGATGTCGCTCGATCAGCTCTTCCTGCTCCGACCTGCCGCTGCCGCCGGTTCCTACCGAACTCCGGTGGTCGGCCTCTATCTGGGCGGAGCCGGCACCCACCCCGGGGGTGGCGTGATGGGGGCCCCCGGCCGGAATGCTGCCCGTGTCGTGTTGGCAGACTTGCGTCGGGCCCGGTGGACGGCACCTCTAGGCCGGGGCTTGCCGGTTAGCTGAGCTCTCGGCTCGCCGGCCGCGGCCCGGGAACCTTTCCCTGTCGCGAGCAGAGGTTGCCCCCGAGCTCCCTCAGGTGGCCAGGGACCGGACGAAGTACCTCCACCTCGGACGCAGGCGCAGGCCCTACGATGCGTCCACCAACACCTCCGAGTAGTGCTGGCGCTCCCACTTGCGGACGCGCTCCCCGCTGGCCCAGCCGAGCGAGCCGAACGCGATTAGCTGAGCCGGCAGGATCTCAGTAAGAGACAGGTCGTTCACCCGAATGGAGACGAGGACCATCACCGCAGTAAGCGCTGCAACGGTTAGCAGCATCCCAAGGGTGGTGGACGGCAACGCCGGGTGCTGCTCAACCGCGATCTCGCCATCGAGAGCTTCCGAGCGACGCTCCACCTGTCGGATCAGGCTTCTTCCGGCGCCGTCGAAGAGGAGGTAGGCGGCGGTGAAGAAGGCCGCAAGCAACGGCATTGCCCACCAGGTCTCGGCATCGTGGTGCAGTAGCAGCGCCAGCAGCACCCCGTCGAGGACTCCCAGGCCAATCAGGAGGAGCCCACGGTCCCGCGAAACTTCCGTGAGCCGCCCCAGGTGGTCCGGCTGCAAGGTCACCGCGGCCGACTCGCCTTTCATTTCGCGGATCCTATGCCTGTCTCGCCAATCGCACAGGACCCTGATTCGGAACTGTCAGGCTCCAAGCTTCAGCGCCTTCTGCCAGGTGAAGGTGTTGTGGGCAGGCCGAATCGTTTCGACGAATAGCGTCCCGCATGAGAGCGCCGCTTGGTCGCCTCGGGCCGTGAATGGAACGCAGCCAGCCCCCATTTGGAGCTCGGATCCGGCCGGCCCTTGAGGCCACTCTTGGAGGATGTTCCTGCGATGTCCCCAGCATCCCGATCCGTGCGGGCTCGTGCAACTGATATTCCCGGCTTCCGCCCCTGAATATCCGTCCACGTACATCATCTCCAGATCCTCAACCACGGTATTCGGGCCCTCAGCCCAGTTGCTGGCCCATCCGAAAGGGGCGGGTCCGTAGGTCGGGTCCTTGTGCGACTTCGCCGCGCGGAGCGCAGCCTTGTCCAGGGTCGCGGTCACTCCCTGCACGGGCGGCAGACGTCGGGAGACCCGTTCCTCGTTTACGAGAATCAACTCTTGCTGGTCGTAGGGCAGACTCCAGAAGCTGGCGGGCAGGACAACGTTGCGAAGTCCTTCGTCCCGGTGCGCATCGTCCAGGGCGGCAACCGACGCCGATTCGCAGGACGCCGCACTCTGGGCGCACTGAGCAGAAACTGCCTGGAGCAGTTCGGAGTCGTTACCGCTGGGGTCGCCGACGTCAAAAGGTGCGGCTGAAGGGCTGGCAGAATCTTGGATCTTCCGGAAGGCGCCGGTGCTTACGGCCACGACCGCCAGCCCGGCGAGCACGACCAAGCTCAAGGTGAGTACCGCCGCAAACTGGATGGGACCTTCCTTCAGTCGGGCCATGACATCCAGCGAGTCTCGGCTGGCGCTAAGGAGAACCTTGACCTGTCTCCCCGCCGCCTCCGGGCAGCCACGCCATCCCGAACCCTAAGACCCTGCAACCCGAGAAGAATAGATCGCCTGCAGCGCCAATACCGGCGATCAGGGCGGGCGCGGATAGACCAGTGCCAAAAGCGCTCGACGAGAAGGCGGTGGTAGGACACCCGGTCGGAGTTGAGTACTCCTCCGACTGTTTCGTAAATTTGGCCCTGTTTAGGACGTTGGCTAGTCGAGCTCCAGGGGCAAGCCGAAGCGAGGGAATATTTCGGGCGTTAGGAACGCCGTGACCGCGGCGATCTGCGTCCCCCGGATGGTGAGCACGTCCAGCACCGCGGCGAGGTAGCGCTGGCGATCGCCATCGCAGATGTANNCCTCAACCACCAGGTTGAGCATGGTGGTGAGATCCGCGCGCTCATGAGCGTCCATGTAGCGGGCGACCAAGTCACGAGATCGGTCATCGCCGAGTGCCCGCAGGGTGGCTTGTTGGCTCGGCTGGGGGCGCCGCGCCGCGATCACCGCTCTGGCCCGCTGCAAGGCGCTGTTGACGGCCGCTTCCGTGGTCTGGAGCATGGTGGCGGTCTCCCGCGCCGAGAAGGCGAGCACCTCGCGCAGCAGCAGCACAGCCCGCTGCCGCGGCGGGAGAAGTTGCAGGGCCACGACGAAGGCCAGCTCCACACTCTCACGCAACTCATAACGCGCCTCTGGCGAAGCTAGGCCGCCCACCAGAGCCAACTGCTCATCAGGGTAGGGCTCGAGCCAGACGCTCTCGGAATCAGGTCTGTCAGAAGCCGTCTGGACCTGCTCCCCGGGATCGACGTTCGCGGGTAGCGTCCGCGGCGGGCGTCGCGCTGCCAGGTCCAGCGCGGTTCGCGTGGCGATCGTATAGAGCCACGCTTTGACGGACCCACGGCCCTGGTACTGGCCCAGTGACGCCCAGGCGCGCAGAAGAGCGTCTAGCAGGGCATCCTCGGCGTCCGGAACCGACGCCAATATCTGGTAGCAATGGGCATGGAGGCGGGTGCGGTGGGGCTCGACTAGTTCGCGGAAGGCGTCGTCGTCTCCCGAACGGGCACGGTCCAGGAGTGCCTCCTCCCCGGCGGATGGCGGGATCGGGCCGATCGTCATGACTGGCCTGCCCGGGCTCGGCTGGCGCCCACCATGTGCCCCCATCTGAGCAGGAGCTGAGCCAACCCGGTCCTCCGAGAGCCCGACTTCGCCCCGCCGCTTTTCGCGGAATGAGCCGGGAACTGCTTCGGCTGTCCGGCGGTCAACCCGAGGGCGCCGCGTCGGACCAGTTCGAGCTGTTCGATCTCCCTCTGCCGGCGAACATCGCTGTAGAAGTCGCGCATGTTGGCTTCCCTCCGTGTCGGACCCAGATCAGGCGACCACGGGCTGGACCTTGGTCGTCACTTGAACCTAGACGGACGCCGATGACCAAACTCATCGGTCAGCTCCGTACGCAGGACCGTCGGCCGCGCCTGTCAGCTCAGCGCCGGGGTCACCCTATACTCCGAGCGTGGACGATGAGTACGTCCTTCTGGCAGGGACAGCCAGCCTGGCCCTTGGCGAGGCGGTCGCCGAAAGTCTCGGACACCAACTAGTACACCGAGCGGTAAATA
>PLDE01000079.1 GCA_003135035.1 Candidatus Dormiibacterota bacterium
CCCGGAAAGCCTGCCATTATCCACTAGGCGCGAGCTTATCCACGACGGGCTTGGAAACCGCTTGGACCGACATGTACTGGTTTACCAAACACGCAAGGCCTGGGAGTCTGGCCGACTGCGCTCGCCGCCGCCGGGCCATCAACGAGCGAGCGCTCGGCCGCATCTGGGGCTTGGAAAAACTGCGTCCAGCCCACCATCATCTCCCGAGTGATGGGCACGGTTGCCCAAGCGCTCTCGCGATTGCGACGCTCTACCCGCCGACAGAGTTCCTCGAAGGGCACATCGAGGTAGCGCAACTCGACCGGCACGCCGAGCTTCCGAGCGCCCAGCCTCTTCTCGTCTCGATCGGAGCGCAGCCAGAACCCAGATTCCAGGATGACCGAGTGCCCCAGCCGCAGCAGCGATTGGGCGATCTGCCAGAAGAGGACTTCGATCCGGTCGCGCTCGTCCTCAGCATGGAGGTCGATCCCGAGCTGGGCCATCCACTCATCGCCACATAACCGCATCGCCTTCATCTCATCAGCAAGCCGTTTGGCAAGGGTCGACTTGCCTGACCCGGGCAGGCCGCAGATGAGCACCAGTCTCGGCTCCCGACCTTCCATCGCCGGCTACCTTAGCTCAGCAAATCTTGAGTTCCTCGGCCTGACTGGGCGGATTTCTGGAAGTCGAGATCCGACGGTTCTAGCTAGAGCGAGCGAAAGATCACCGCCAGGCCGGCAAAGACCAGTACCAGGGCAAGCAGGGCGAGGCAGCCAAAGTCGAAGCTGACCAACACCCTGAACCAGCCGGAGAGCTCGCCGACCCCGGGAGAGCGGAGAGGTCGACCCGGCTCCTTGATTGGACCCTGGCGAGCCAAGGACTCAGTCGCGCGAGCCCGTCCCCAGATGCTCCGCAAGCTGAGGGCAGCTCCCCCGGCCATCAGCAACCCGACCGCCAGAATGACGATCCCTATTCCCAGACCGTCTCCCTGACTGGCCGCTGTGAGCAACAAGGGCTGGCCTAGGGACAAGTCGACAGCCGGCGGACAGCGCGGGCTGCCCTAGGGAAGCGAGCGGTATTCGTGCCTCGCCTCACGGACCCAGCCGACCAGCGAGACCAGGGTCGGCAGCAGACCGACCGCCACCACCTCGATCTTGGTGATGACGCCGATCAAAGACGTCGCGATGCCGATCGCCAGCAAGATGGGCCAGAAACTGGGCCCGGGCAGGTGACCCTCGTCGCCGGCCGGATTCACCGGCGCCTCGGCCTGGGCCTTCTCATTTGACATGGGAAGCACTCAGGTACACGGTGGCCCAGATGAAGCCCAGCGACAGCATGACGAACCCCAGCGCCGTGAGGAGCAGTCCGAAGCGCATGTTCGACCGGGCTTCTTTGCGATGCATCAACGATCTCCCATTCCTGGCTGCGCCCTCGGTGGGGTGGGACTGACCCCCCCGAGTAAACCACGCTCAGAGGAGGAAGGGGTAGCCGCCGGTTGCTCGTCGGCCGCGCTGAGCCATCCGATGGTGGCCAGGATCACCACCGTGGCCCAGGTGGCCGAGCCCAGCGCCAAGTGCAGATCCTGGAGTCCCTCGGGGGCCTGAAGGGTAGCCACCAACCCGCCGGCGGCGATCTNNCAGCGGGCGCCCTTGACCTGCCGCCAGCGCCGAGCCGCGTGCATCACGAAGAGGCTAATCAGGATGGTGACGATCAGGACCGTCAGCCGGTGGATGTCCTGAATCGCTACCAGCTGCTGGGGCACTCCGCTCAGAGCGCGGCAGCCAGGCCAGGAGGGACAGGCGTAGGTCGCACCTCCATCGACCACCAGTGAGCCCGACATCATCACCAGGAAGGTGACCCCTACTGCCCACCAGGCCCGGAGCGACAAGCGCCGGTCCAGCGCCGGTCTTCGCTCGACCAGGGTGGCGACCGCGGTCACCCAGACCACCCCGAGAAGAATCATCGCCGTGAGCAGGTGCAAGGCGACGGTGAAGGGGGCGTTGTGGGTGATCACGGTGATCGCTCCCAGGATGATCTGGATCACGATGATCACCAGGGCGACTAGAGCGGGGACCAGGATGGAAGGTCGGCTGCGGGCGAAGCGCCAGGCAAAGAGAGCCGTGAGCAGCACCATCACGGTCACCAGAGAGACCAGATAGCGGTGGGACTGCTCCAGGATGGAGTGGAAGTTGTCGATCGGCCCCAACTGTCCGTAGCAGAGCGGCCAACCAGGACAGCCCATACCTGATTCGGTGACTCGAACCGTGCTGCCGAGGATCACCAAAAAGTAGGTGAGCACGCCGGTCACCAGGGCGAACACGGGGAGCAGCGGTGCCAAACGCTGAATGCGCCCTCCGGGAGCCGCGGTCAAGGAAGAGTGGTGCCCGGTGGGTTGATCGCGTGCCCGGAAAGACGGAGGTCGCGCAAGGGCCGGTCGCTATTCACCTCGGGGAGGTCGTCGAAGTTTTGCGGTGGCGGCGGGGAGGTGGTGTACCACTCCAGGGAGTTGCCCTCCCAGGGATCATTGGGTGCGGTCTTCGGGCCATGCAGGGAAATCACCGCGTTGTAGAGGAAGACCAGAATCGCTAGCCCGATGATGAATGAACCCACCGTGGAGGTCAGGTTGAGCGCGCCCCAGCCACGGTCTATCCCGTAGCTGGCGATCCGGCGAGGCATTCCCAGTACGCCCAGAATGTGCATCGGCAAGAACGTGAGGTTGAACCCCAGCATCAGCAGCCAGAAATGCCACTTGCCCAATCTTTCGTTGAGGAATCGGCCAAACATCTTGGGCCACCAGTAGTAGAGACCCGCGAACACGGCGAACAGCGAACCGCCCACCAGTACGTAATGAATGTGGGCGACCACCCAGTAGGTGCCGTTGAGCTCATAGTCAATTCCCAACGATGCCAGAAAAACACCGTCCAATCCACCGATCAGGAACATCAAAACAAAGCCCACCGCGAAGAGCATGGCCACGGTGAAGCGGATGGAACCGCCCCAGAGCGTGCCCAGCCAGTTGAAGATCTTGATCCCGGTCGGAACGGCGATGACCATGCTGCTGGCCATGAAGAAGATCTGCACCGGCAGGGGTAGGCCGACGGTGAACATGTGGTGCGCGAAGACCATGAAACCGAGCACCCCGATGGCCGCCATGGAGACCGCCATCGCCCGATAGCCGAAGATCGGTTTGCGGGTGAATACCGGCAGAACCTCCGAGATCACCCCGAATCCGGGCAGGACCATGATGTACACCGCCGGATGCGAGTAGAACCAGAAGATGAGCTGGTAGAGGACGACGTTTCCGCCGCCCTCGGGATTGAAGAAGTCGGTACCGAGCTGGCGGTCGAGGAGCACCATGGCCAAGGCCGCGGCCAAGAAGGGTGAGGCGAGCAAGACGAGCGCCGAGGTCACCTCCATCGCCCAGACAAACAGGGGCAGACGGAACCAAGTCATCCCCGGCGCCCGCATCTTGTGAATGGTGACCAGGAAGTTGACCGCGCCCATCACCGACGCGATGCCCAGGATGTGCAGCCCGAGGATCCAGAGGTCCTGGCCCACCTGCGGGGTGTACAGCTTCTCCGCCAAGGGCTCGTAGCCAGTCCAGCCGTCAGANNGAAGAGGAAGATCATGGTGGTCCCGTGCATGGTGAACAGCTGGTCGTACTGCTGGGCGGTGAGCAGGCTGCCGTTCGGTTGCGCCAACTGAGTGCGCATCAGCAGCGCCATCACGCCACCGATGAGAAAGAAGGTAAAGGTGGTGAACAGATAGAGCAGCCCAATGCGCTTGTGATCAGTGGTGGTTACCCACTCCCAGACCTTGCCGTAGGGGCGGGGTACCGGCCCTGAGAGAGGGATGTCAGCGGTGGTCATGAATCCTGGCTACCTTCCTAGGAAAGACTGCTGAGATAACTCTGGTACTGGGCCATCGAGACGACCTTGACGGTGATCAGCATTTGGTCATGGCCGACGCCGCAGAATTCGTAGCACTGACCCTGGTAGGTGCCCTTCTGGCTGGCCTCGATGAAGGCGTGGTTGATGATCCCCGGAAGGGCATCGATCTTGGCCCCCAGCTGGGGCACCCAGAAGCCGTGAATGACGTCCTTGGAACTGGTGGTGAGGTCGATCGGCGTGTTCACCGGGATCTCCATGGTCCGGATCGAACTCTTGCCGTTGGGGTAGGTGAAGGTCCAGTAGAACTGCTGCCCGGTCACGTGCACGCTAACCGGGTCGCGGCCGGCGAGCGAGGCCGGGCTGGGACCGCTACGCAGGTAGCCGACGTTGACGACGCTGAGGATGAAGAGAGCGAAGAGCAAAACCGCGGGCCCGATAATCCAGGCCCGCTCCAAGCGGGCATTGCCATGGATCTGAGCCGGCATCTCATCATCGGAGCGCCGCCGGAAGCGAAAGCAGGCGTAGATCACGGCACCACCCACTCCCACCAGCACCACGATGGAGCAGGCCAGAAAGACGTAGAAGAGCATGTCGATAGTGCGGGCGGGGGGTCCGGCGGGATCTAGGAAGTTGGTGTTGGCCGCCAGCACCGAAGAGAAGGTCCCGATACCCGCAGTGAGGACGCCGAGGGAGATAGCGGCGAGCAGCTTGCCGCCACGGTAGGCGCCTCTGGTCTTCAAGCGGTCCTCCGCAACTCCCCGTGCCTGAGCCCCGACCGCAGCTACTGCGGGGCCCGCGCCCAAAAGGCCCGTCGAGTATGGCCACCGACTGATCTCACTGTCAAACGGAAGAAGGGGAGAAGCCGACCCGGGCGCAAACTAAGATGGAATGGTCAGCGGCGGGCGGTTCCAGTCGGTGGAGGACGATGGTGGCAGGCACTTCTCCAGACCCCCTCGGCGTCAGGGCGGAGCTGGGACCAGGCGGACCCCTCTACTTCAGTCTGAGTCGACTTCGCGACCAGGGCCTGGGCGACCCGGATCGGCTACCAAGTACCGTCAAGGTCTGGCTCGAGATGCTCCTTCGGGAGGCTGGGGGTAGACACGCCCAGCCGGAGGACGCGCTCTACCTCGCCGGTTGGCAGGGACAAGTAGCCGAGGCTGACCGAGAGCGCGAGCTTCCCTACTTCCCGGGACGAGTGCTGCTCCAGGACTTCACCGGAGTTCCTGCCGTGGTCGACCTGGCCTCGATGCGGTCCGCCATGGCCCGGGCGGGGGGCGACCCGGAACGCATCGACCCGCTCGTCGACGCCGACCTGGTCATCGATCACTCGGTCCAGGTGGACGCCTTCGGCAGCGAATCCGCCTACGGCACCAACCTGGAACGGGAGTACCAACGTAACTTTGAGCGCTACAGCCTGCTCCGCTGGGCCCAGCAGGCGTTCCGAGGCTTCCGAGTGGTCCCCCCAGGGATGGGGATCTGCCATCAGGTCAACCTGGAATACCTGGGCCGGGTCGTCCAGCTCCGGGAGAGTGGGGGTCGCCAGGTGGCCATCCCGGACACCTTGGTGGGGACCGACTCCCACACCACCATGATCAATGCTCTGGGAGTGCTCGGCTGGGGCGTGGGCGGAATCGAGGCGGAGGCGGCGATGTTGGGTCAGCCACTTCTGCTCACCCCACCCCTGGTGCTGGGTGTGCGCTTCACCGGGCGGCTCCAGGCCGGAGTGACCGCCACCGATCTGGTGCTCACCGTGACCGAATGGCTGCGCGGCATCGGGGTGGTCGGAAAATTCGTTGAGTTCTGCGGAGACGGCCTCGACGGACTCTCCCTGGCTGACCGCGCCACCATCAGCAACATGGCGCCCGAGTACGGGGCTACCGCCTCGCTCTTCCCTGTCGACCAGATCGTGCTCGACTATCTGAAGACCACGGGCAGGCCCGCGGAGCTCATCGATCTGGTTGATCGCTACACCAAGGCGCAGGGACTGTTTCGAACTGCGGACTCTCCCATCCCCACCTTCACCGAGCTGCTCGAACTGGACCTCGGCACCATCGAGCCCAGCGTCGCCGGACCGCGACGCCCTCAGGATCGGGTCCCCTTGGCTCAGATCAATCGCAGCTTTGTCGACAACTTCCCCCCCCAGGAGGAGCGCCCGTCCGCTCCTAGCAGTCCCCGCTTGGAGGACGGGTCGGTGGTGATCGCAGCGATCACCAGCTGCACCAACACCTCCAATCCCAGCGTCATGGTGGCCGCCGGTCTCCTGGCCAAGCGGGCCGTGGAACGTGGGCTTCGGCCGCCTAGCTTCGTCAAGACGAGCATGGCTCCTGGCTCCCGGGTGGTCACCGACTACCTTCGCGATTCCGAGCTCCTGCCCGCCCTGGAAGCGATTGGATTCGACGTGGTCGGTTACGGCTGCACAACGTGCATCGGCAACAGCGGACCCCTGCCCGATGAGGTGGCCCGGGCCGTCGAGGAGGAGAACCTCAGCGTGGCCGCGGTGCTCAGCGGCAACCGTAACTTCGAAGGCCGGATCCACCCTCAAGTCAGGGCTGCCTACCTCGCCTCACCCCCCATGGTGGTGGCCTTCGCCTTGGCGGGAAGCGTTCGCCGAGACCTGACCAGGGAACCACTGGGGCTGGACCAGGACGGAAAGCCCGTCTACCTCAGCGAGCTCTGGCCGTCTGCGTCCGAGATCGACCAGGTGATCGCCTCCGCAGTCAAGCCGGAGTTCTTCGCCAGGGAGTACGAGCGGATCTTCGGGGGGGACGAACACTGGGCGGAGATGGAGTCCCCCACCGGCCCCAGCTACCAGTGGGAGCGCTCCTCCACCTACATCCGGGAGATGCCTCTCTTCGAAGACATGTCGAGTGAGGCCCACGCGGTCGCNNACCACCGACCACATCTCCCCCGCCGGGGCGATCGCCGCAAGCAGTCCTGCCGGCGAGTACCTGCAGTCGCTCGATGTGGCCCCCCAGGAGTTCAACAGCTACGGCTCGCGTCGGGGCAACCACGAGGTCATGATCCGGGGTACCTTCGCCAACGTCCGCCTGCGCAATCAGCTCGCGGGCGGCAAGGAGGGTTGGTTCACCGCCCACCAGCCCGACGGCGAGCCCACCACCATTTACGACGCCTCCGTTCGCTATCGCGAAGAGGGGGTGCCGCTGCTGGTCATCGGCGGCAAGGAGTACGGGTCCGGCAGCTCCCGGGACTGGGCCGCCAAGGGGACGGTTCTCCTCGGTGTCCGAGCGGTCCTCGCCGAGAGCTTCGAGCGGATCCACCGCAGCAACCTGGTCGGCATGGGCGTCCTCCCGATTCAGTTCTTGGCGGGTGAATCGGCCTCAAGCCTGGGGCTGGACGGGACCGAATCCTACTCGATAGCCGATCTCGATCAGGCGTTGAAGCCGCGCGCCCAGCTGAAGTTGACTGTGACCGACGGACAGGGCCAGACGCGAGAGGTGGCCGTGACGGCGCGGGTGGACAGCCAGAACGAAGTGGAGTACCTCCGCCATGGCGGGGTTCTGCAACTGGTGCTGCGTCAGTTCCTCGCGGAATAGGCGGTTCGGTGCCGTCCGTCCACGTCGCGTCACCGGTGGAACGAGTCCTGCACGGACGCGGCGCGGCGGCGGCTCTTCCCGAGGAGTTGGACCGCCTGGAGAGGTCCCGGGTGATGGTGGTGAGCTCGGCCACGCTGGCTTCCCAGACTCCCGTGATCTCAGAGCTGGAGCGGGCGCTGGGATCGCGGCACCTGGCGACCTTCCAGGGGCTGAGCCAACACACCCCGGAGAGCGCCGTAAGTGAGCTGGCTCACCTACTCAGCGAGCATCATGCCGACGCGGTAGTGAGCGTCGGTGGTGGGAGCGTGATCGACGGCTGCAAGGCGGCTCTGCACGAGTCCCTCGCCGAGTCGGCAGTTCACGTGGCCCTGCCCACCACGCTCTCCGGGGCGGAGTTCACCCCGAGCGCCGGGGTCACGGACGGTCCCACCCAGCAGAAGCGGTCGGTCGTCGACCGTCGGACGGCTCCTCGAGTCGTGATCCTCGACCCCCAGATCACCCTGGCCACCCCTTCTGCACTCTGGTTAGGCAGCGGGATCCGAGCCGTCGATCACGCGATCGAGACCGTCTGGTCCCCGATCCACGACTCCCTCGCTTGCCTGCTCGCCCTGGAGGCAATCCGGGGATTGCGATCAGCCTTGCCATCCTGCCGGCGCGATCCCGCGGATGTCGATGCCCGAGAACATGCCCAGATCGCCTCTTGGTGGGCGGGCCTGGGGCTGGCGTCGGTGCCGATGGGCCCGAGTCACTCCTTGGGGAAGTTGCTGGGAGCACCCTTTGGCATCCCCCACGGAATCACCTCGTGCGCCCTCCTGCCGGCAGTCATCCAGGCCATCGCTGCAGCCGAGCCGGAGCGAGTTGCTCCCATCGCCGACGCCTTTCAAGTCGGCGCTCCTCAGGACGTTGCCCCCGCCTGCCGCGGGCTGATCTCCGAGTTGGGCCTACCCACCTCGCTTTCGGAAGCCGGCCTCAGCCGTAGCGACCTCCCCACCTACCTGGAGACGGTGCCCACGGAGTGGCGTGAGGTGGTCCGGGCCGCCTACTGACCGCGATCTCCGGCCCGCTCATCCATGTTCTCGGTCGGGAGCGACCGCTAGGGCTCGGAGATTGGCTCCTCCTCGGTTCGGGGCTCGGCCAGAAGCGAAGAACTTCGGCGTGGGGCGCTGCCGTGACGGGTGGCCAGGACGGATCCCCCCAGGACCAGAGCAAAGCCTAGGCCGATTCCCAGAGTGAAGGGCTCGTGGAGCAGGGTGACTCCCAAAGCCACCGCAACCGCTGGATTGACGTAGGTGATCACCGTGGCGCGCACCGGGCCCACCTCGGCGATGAGTGCGAAGAAGACCAGAAAGGCGAGCGAGGTGCAGATCAGTCCGAGGGCAAGTACGGCCCCAATCACCGATAGCGGGGGCATCTGGGTGGGGCGCTCGATGATCGCCGCCGGAGCGAAGATGACGGTACAGATGGCAAGTGAGCCACTGACCACGCCGAGGCTGGGCAGATCAGCCAGGCGCCGGGCCAAGATCTGCGGTCCGAGGGCGTAGCAGAAGACCACCACGGCCATTTCCACCATCGCGAGCGCAGTGATGTGACCCAAGTCGAAACCAAGCACGGCTGCCACCCCGGCGATTCCCAACAGCAGGCCGAGCAGTCTGGTCCGGGTCAGCCGCTCCTGGGTCCCGCTGACGCGGAGGATGAGGACTCCCACCAGGGGAACAGCCGTCACCAGTAACCCAGAGAGAGAGCTTGAAATACGCGTCTCCGCGTCCGAGAGCAGGAACCAGGCGACCGCGATCTCGACCAGTGAATAGACCAGGAGAGGACGCCACCTGGCCAGGATCGGACGAATCTGGCCGCGCCCCAGGGCGACCGGAAGAAGCAGAACCGTACCGATCAAGGTGCGGCCAAAGACCAGGTCGGCCGGGGCCAGGTGACGCACCGCGACTTTGATCAGTAGATAGGGGATGCCCCAGATAAGGCACATGGCTCCGAACAGCAGCCATCCCCGGCGAGTCATTTACGTCCCTCTCCATCAGCCGATTGCGAGCCGCTCGGACGGGTAGTTGTGACCGTCGACGTCGTCCTCTGAGGCTAACTGCCAGGCGCCCGGGCCGACCCTCCGATATTCGCACCTGACCACCGCGACGCCCGACCGAGTGCCATCGACGGCTTTCTAAACTGGGGAGCAGATACGACCCGGCTACCTCCCCGGATCCGTAGCAGGAGCCCCGTATGCCAACCGAGCGTGAGTCCGCCATCCCGACCCCGGAATGCACCGTTCTGGGCCAGGTGGCCAAGCGGGAGTGGCCAATGGTGGGTGAGGCGAAGCGACGCCCCGGTCTGAGTGCCCGGCACGTCTGCGCCGAGGCCGGGCGCGACGCCGCCTCTGGCGACGACCAACTGGGCGCGGTCTACGCGGCCATCCTGAGGAGCGAGGAGCGGATCTCGTTGGAGTCGTAGTTGGTGCGAGGTTCAGGTTCCGACCGAGATCATCGGAGGGACGCTGTCAGCGCCACTTTACGACCAGACGATTCCCGGTCGCACAATCGGCGAACTGAGTCGCCCAAGGTCCCTCGCATAAGCGCCTACTTTTGGCTGGTCAAGATCCTGACCACAGCGATGGGCGAGGCGACGGCGGACTACTTTGACCACCAGCTTCTCCCCGTGATCGCGGTTGTCATCGCAGGAGTTGCCCTCCTCGCCGCCCTGGCTTGGCAATTCTCCCTAGCTCGATTTTCCGCGTGGTCCTACTGGCTGGTGGTGGCGCTGGTAGCGGTCTTTGGCACCATGGCTGCCGACGGACTGCACTACGAGTTAGGTCTGCCCTACATCGTGACGACGCCCTTTCTCTTAGCAATCCTGGCCGGAGTCTTCGCGGCCTGGTATCGAACCGAGAAGACTCTCTCGATTCACACCATCTCCACGCCGCGCCGTGAGGCCTTCTACTGGGTAACCGTGATGGCCACCTTCGCTCTGGGCACGGCCGCCGGTGACCTGACCGCGACCACGGTGGGTTTGGGGTATCTCGGTTCAGCTGTCCTTTTCGCGGTAGCGATCACTCTGCCGGGACTCGCTTACTGGAAGCTCCATAGCAATCCCATCCTGGCATTTTGGATCGCCTACATCTTGACTCGCCCCTTGGGGGCATCGGTGGCAGACTGGATGGGCTTGCCTCGGCTGATCGGCGGCCTGGGGTGGGGTCGCGGCACAGTTAGTCTCATCTTTGCCGTGGCGATCGTGAGCCTGGTTGCCTATCTGGCGCTGACCCGAAGGGACGATCCCGGTCACGGAGTGGACCCCGCTGCCAGCGAAATGGAGCTCTTCAGCGGGGAGGATGGCTAACCACGTGGTCATGGACCGAGCTGGTTGGCGCCCGGAGGCGCTCCTCTTCACCTCGACGATTACCAGTCGCCCCATGCGAGGATGTCGGCGATGGCGAATTTGAGGGTGATCGACACCCACACCCACCCCCAGGTCCATCCCAGCCAGCAGGTAATGGCCGAACCCCATCCAGCCGAGGACTATCTGGCAAGGGTCGAGGGACTGGGCATCGAACGGGCGGCGGCACTGGTCATTGCTCCCCAAGGAGACCTCGATCTCACCCGCGCTGTGAACAACGCGGTGCTTCAGTTGACCGAGAGACACCCGGGATTCTTCTTCCCGGTCTGCTCGGTGCATCCCGCCGACGGAGGTCTCGCGCTCGAGGAAATCGACCGGGTCGCAGCCGCCGGCGCGCGCTGGCTCAAGCTCCACCCCAACACGCAGGACTTTGACGTCGCCGACCCGGCCGTCACCGCCGTGGTACGCAAAGCCGGAGAACTCGGCTTGCCGGTGCTCTTCGACGCCTATTCACCCTGGGATGCTGGACAGCCGGGCAAGTTCGTCAAGTTGGCGATGGAGGTGCCCGAGGCGAAGCTGATCCTGGCCCATGGGCACGGGCCTGGATTCTCGGCGCTGCTGGTTTACGAGATTCTCGCGCGCTACCCGTGGTGGCCTCGCCAGGTCTGGGTCGACATCTCGGCAACCTCGCCCCTGCTAGCCGACGGTCCCTACGTGGAGCAGTTCGTCTGGGTGCTCCGCAAGGTGGGCCTCGACCGGATCCTCTTCGGCAGCGACTATCCCCTCTACGACCCGCGCGCTGCCCTAGACGCTGTGAAGGGGTTTGGACTCAACGACGATGAGCTGCGAGCGGTGCTTCATGACAATGCCGCCGCCCTCTTGGATGGCCAGCCTAGTTGAGCCGCGGGGACGCCAAGGCGATCGCGGTTGACCATGAGAAGCGCCCCAACCTGAACCTTTGAGCGAGCGGTATCGTCACTCAGAGCAGATCCCCTAAGGCGGGGCCCGACGGGCGACGTTCTCAGCCTGCCACTCGGCTCTCGAGATCGACGGGCCTCTTGCTGTGCGTGCAGCACCGCTGTAGCCTTCAAGTCATCGACGAACGTTGGGAGGGGACTCGAGAATGACGGTAGCTAACAAGATCGTCGGTACCGCCGACCAGATGGTGATCTGCCAGCTGGAAGCCGGCCAAACTGTCTATGCCGAAGAAGGG
>PLDE01000269.1 GCA_003135035.1 Candidatus Dormiibacterota bacterium
GGACCAGCGACCTCTTGGAGGGCGGCGATGGCCGCCAGGGCCAGCACCACTCCTCCCTTCATGTCGAAGACGCCTGGTCCCTGCACTCTCCCGTCGCCCACCGCGAAGAGCGGCAGAAACGATCCCTTTTCCCAGACCGTGTCTAGGTGGCCGAGGAGGAGGACGGAATGACCCTCAGCTGGGCCCCAACTGAGGTGCAGGGCGGGGACTCCGTCCTGCTCCAGCAGCTGGCTCCCTGGCTGCTCTCCGGCATCGCGAAAGAGCCGTTCGGCGATCCTGGCACACGCTGCTATCGCAGCGTGGTCGCCGCTCGGCGACTCGCAGCGGACCATTTCCTCCAATGCCTCCACCCAGCGAGTCTGGCGGGCGGACAGCCAGTCGCGTAGGGAGGGCAGATCGGGTGATCGGTCCGATAGGGACACGCAAAAAGTCTAGTGGCGACCTGGCCGAGGCCAGTCAGCAGCAGAGCTTTCCACTTCCCGGCGCTGTCGCGGATGCTCCCCCGGGTCAGCCTACTTGCAGACCCACTCCCCGGACTCACCAATCGAGAACATGTCGGCGGCGATGTCCGACTGCTGCACCGGGTCCCAGATATCGGTCCCCCCGTGGCCGTGGAACGTGGCCGGCATGAACTGGAACAGACCGCTCGCCCCCGACGACCGGTTGACGGCGAGGGGATTGAGCCCCGACTCGCACTCGGCCACCCCGAGAAGCCAGGAGTAGGAGACGTTGTAGTGCTCAGCAGCCGCCCAGATGATCTGGGTGATGGTCCCCACCGGGGGCTCGGGTACAGCCTGCCAGAAGGCGGCACCGAAGGGCAGCGAGGCGGTCACCACCGGCGGCGGCAGCACCTGAGCCTCTTGGAGCGGCAGGGTCACCTGAAAGTCGGTGACGGAGAGAACGCTGCGCGCTTGGCTGGCGATTTGGGCGATTGCTGCGGGCGCCGCTGAGGGCGGTCCGGTCGCCTCGTTCGTGCTGAGGGCGCCGAGCACGGGGGCACAAGCCAAGAGGACCACCGCGGCGCTGATCCAGCGCAGCCGGCTGGCCAAGAGGGGAACGCGTCGGGCTGGGGCAACTTCCTGGTGGCGAAGGGTGAGAGCAACGCGAGGGGTGTAGGCCGGCCAGGTTAGCTGGGCCAAATCAGGGGCTGACCGTGGGGGGGTAGATGAACCCGTCGAAGCCGGAGCCAGAGTCCGGGATCACGCGATAGTCCACCTTGTCCAAGCCCCCGCCACTGGCGCCGTAGTAGTTCATTTCGGAAATTTCGAAGTTGTTGGGGGAACCAGCTCCCGGCACGTCGACTGCGGTCACGTAGGCGACGTGTCCGGCATCCGAGGCGCCGCCCGCGTCCGGGGGCCACACCACGATCGCCCCGACCATCGGAGTGCTGCCTTCAGCGTGGCCGGCGGCCGCCGCGTTGGCCCACCACTGGTAGGCATCGCCGCCCCAGTTGACGTCCCAGCCATTGGCCCGCCACTGCCCAGCCGCCCAATAGGTGCAAGTTCCAAAGGCGAAAGCCCAATCACCGGTGCTCACCGACGCGCTCGGGTGGATCAACTCGGCCATCAGTTCGTTCGACTGGTTGCCCAGTTGACCTTGGACCGCTTCGGCCGAGGCCTCGTCGGCGATCAGCTGCTGAGCCGCCTTGGTCAGGGACTGTTGATCACGTTGGATCGAGTCCACCAGCTGGGTCACCTGGGAGGCGATGGCCTCAGGCAAGGTGGAGTTGTCGAAGAACTGCGTCATGTCCGGCGAGGCCAGTGCGGTAGCCACCTCAGCCGGTCCGTTGCCGTCCACATAGGCGGTGCTGACCAAACTGACCAGCGCCGTCTTATCGCCAGACAACTGAACTTGCAGGAGCTGCTCGGTCGCTTGGTCGGTGCTCAATTGCTGATTCAGCGAATTGAGTGCTGCCTGGTTCGCCTCGATCTTCGTCAGCAGAGCCTTGACCGAACTGGCGTCCGCAACCTCCCCCTGAGCCTCCAACTGATCTAGGAGAGCGGTGAGAGCCTGCTGGTTGACAGAGTCGGACGACTGCTGAGCGACGGCCCCTAGGCCCGGTCCAAAGATCGAGGAAACCCATACCAACCCGGCCACGCTGGCAGCAAGCCATGCGCGCCCGGCAAAGCGGGCTCCGCGCATACGTCCTCCCACATAAGCGCGTACGGTTCGAGGCTCGAAGGTAACCCATGGACTAGCTCCCGGTCAACCTCCACTACGAGTCCGGGGCAAACGAGCTGAATCCAAAACTCGACGAGAGCAGAACCAGCGCGGCCGCTCCCACCTGTCTAGGAAGCTGGTCGCTGGGCCGGAGAGGGTCCCCATTCGTGGACCAGTTCGACCAGGCGGCGCAACCGATCGGGGTCGGAATCCGGTAGCACGCCGTGACCCAGGTTGAAGATGTGTCCGGGGCGGTGCGCCGCCTGCCGAAGCACCTCCTGGGCGGCCGATTCGAGTGCGGGCCAGGGCGCGAGAACGGCGGCTGGGTCCAAGTTGCCCTGGATGAAGCGGCCCGGGCCCAGCCTCGGCCAGGCCTCCGCCAAAGACAGTCGCCAGTCCACCGACACACCGTCCGGACCGGTGGCGGCGATGGCCTCCAGGAGGTGACTGGAGGAGGTGGAGAAGTAGACGACCGGTAACATCGGACGCAGCCGTCTGATCAGTGCCTCGAGGTGGGGCGCGACGTGCCGAGTAAAGGTGGCTCGGTCGAGCACGCCGACCCAGCTGTCGAATAGTTGCACCACGTCGGCCCCGGCCTCTGCCTGGGCGGTCAGGTAGCGTGCCAGAACCTCAGTCAGGGTGGTCATTAGTCGACCCCAGAGCTCCGGGTCAGAGTGAATCAAAGACCGAACGTGGGGGTAGTCCCGGGACCCTCGACCCTCGACCAGATAGCAGGCGAGCGTGAAGGGAGCCGCCCCGAAACCGACCAACCCGGCCCGTTCGGCGAGCCTCTGGCGAGCATCTCTTATCGCCGGGAAGAGGTAGGGGGTTGCCTCTTGCGCTGGGATCACGCGAAGATCTCTGACTTGGGCTTCAGAGCGAATCGGCTCGGCGATCACGGGGCCTGTCCCCTCCCGAATCTCGAAGTCGACTCCCATCCCCTGGAGGGGCAGCATGATGTCAGCGAATACCACCGCCGCGTCGACCCCCAACAGGTCCACGGGGAGGCAGGTGACGTCGGCGCTGAGCTCCGAATTGGTGGCCAATTCGAGGAAGCTGTAGCGCTCGCGCAGGGCCCGGTACTGAGGTAGGCAGCGCCCTGCCTGCCGCATGAACCAGACCGGGGTGGCGTCGACCGGCTGCAGGCGGGTGGCCGCCAGGAACCGTTGGGACTCTCCGCTCACTGCGGGTGGGCCGGGAATGGAGCGACCATGACCGCATGAGCATGCCAAAGTCCCTGCCCGCCCGGGGTTGGCGGGGGTACCTGCTGCTGCTCCACCCGGGTCCGTCCGCCGTCTGCACCCTGGTCACCGCAGTGGCGGGATGGAGCGCGTGGAGACAGTCCGACTCCTCTCACCGGGCCAGCTCGGGGTGGGGGGCAAGGTTGGCGTGGGCCAGCGCCGCTATGGCCTTCGCCCAAGTGAGCACTGGGGTTCTCAACGATGCCTTCGACGCCNNCGGGGACCGCCAGTTCCAGGCCTACAAACCGATCCCCAGCGGGACCGTCTCTCGTGCTTGGGCTTGGATGATCGGATTTGCCTGTGGCGCGATGTCTCTCGTTTGCGCGAGAGCAGCCGGCCCTCGCTCGTTCCGGCTTATGCTCGGCGGGCTGGCTAGTGGCTGGAGTTACAGCCTGGGCCTCAGTCGCACACCAATCTCCTTTGTGCCCTTCGCTTCCGGCCTGGCGACGGTGCCCCTATTGGGTCCTGCCGCGGTCGGGGTCTCCCTCCCTGCGCGCAACCAGGTCACCGTGCTGGCCGCAGGCCTGGGGGTTGGTCTTCATCTGGCTAACGGCGGTCCCGACATCGAGCGCGACCGCCAGGCAGGAAGGAAGAGCCTGCCGGTCCTTCTTGGAACAGAGGGCTCTCGACTCACCAGTCGTTGTTTACTCGGCCTCGGCGCCCTCGCAGTGGCCCTGACGAGCCCACGTCGAGGGAGAGGCTGGACCTGGAGCGGGGCGGCAACCTGCGTGGCCCTGGTTGTCGCCGACCGCAGAGGTGGTTTCGGGCCCCGTTCCCGAGGCGGCCACCCCTTCGTGTTGCCAGCGCTCGCGGGCGGTGCGCTGGCCGTTGGCTGGCTCCTGGGCAGAGGGCGCGTGGGTTCGCGGCCACTGCGTACCAAGTAGGGTCAACTGCGATGGACCAAGACGACCGAACATCCGCACCGGCAGAAATAAGGATCCGGCCGGCGCTGGCTCACCGGCGGCGGGCGGCTATCGCTGCTGGCTTTTCCGTAGGCGCGGTGATTGTGCCCCTGAGCCTGATCGTGGGTCTCCTCGCCCACGCCTGGACGGTGATTCCTCTCTGCGTATTCGCGACCCTGCTGGTCGTTGCCGCGTCCTACACCGGACAGGGCCACAACGAAGTATTTGTTGGTCCTCACGGGGTGCGTCGGCAGACGCGCGACGGCGACCTGATTGCGCCTTGGCCATCGCTGGAAAGCCTGGAGGTTACCGTGCCCGGTAACCGCATCGTCGTCTTCACTCTTCAGACCACAGGGATTGTGATGGAGCGCAGCCGCAAGGGCCATTCCAACCGAGCCGAAGCCATGGTGCGACACCCTCCCGATGGCTTCCACTTGCGCTTAGACAGAGTTGCCGCCGACGCGCTGGTAGCGGAGATTGCCCGGAGACGGCCCAACCTCAAGGGATTGTCGCAATGGGACCGCGCGAGCCGCCCGAACGTCTCTTAGCCCGGCGGGCGGACCTGCTGTCTGGTCGCGGGCAAAGCGATGGCACTTGACACCACTTCACCGAAAAGCCAGCGCCAGTGCGACACATATAGCTCGCGTACCCACGGTGGTACCGCCAGCTTGACGAGCCTCGGGAGACGGATCAGACCGCTTGGCGTCGCGTGCGCTTCGGCTGCGAAGGCCCTGCCCTGCCACCGATACATGACGTTCGATGAAGTGGTAGTCGAGTCAGTCGGGTCACGTCTCGGCGCAGATTACTTCCTTGGTGTTTGAGGGATAGCAGACAGGTGGCGTCGCAATGCGGTAGAGCCACCGCGTTGCCGCGTAAACGACCTAGAGTCCTAGGGACGGTCCGGCTCTGTGTCGGAGCCGCGCAGTTGTTGCCGAGCCAGCAGGCGACCGTCACGGCGTCGCTCCTCGAAGCTGGCGAGCAGCTGTTCAGCAGCTCCTGTCAACTCCCGAACCTGCTCGGTGAGGGTGGAGTCGCCGAGGTCGGCTGTCTGGCGCTCAAGCCTGCTGGCCCGCCGCAGGATGGAGCGGGCATCGGAGGCGAGCCCGTCCAGGGCGCGGAGCTGGCCGGCACCGGGAACGCTAAGGTCGGGCATCAACGCAGTATCCGCACCTACCCATGAGGTCAGGATAGGCGCCCGCTCGCGGCGGCTGTGGTCATGGGCCCGTAGATGAAACCGGCTAACTGCTGAAACCCATCGCCGGTCGTTCCGGCAGCTACTCCGCGAAGGTCGACATAGGGCGCTCGGGGGCCCACGAAAATCCAGTTGGCCTCAGCCACCGTGTAGTCTCCCGAGGCGTCCACGCCGACCACCAGCGCAACATGCCCAGCCCCCGAGTCGGTGTACACGGCAATCGCGCCCACCTGCGGATCCGGTCCTACGGCATACCCGGCCGCAGCCGCAAGCTGGAGCCACTGTCCAGCGTTTCCTCCCAGTTCGCCGGATGCGGTGTGCCAGACAACTCGTCTCCGGGTGGCGACGTACCAGGTGCACTGCCCGGTTTCGAACCCGTCGTAGTCGGCGGGGAAAGGGCTCGGGCTCCCCGTGCAGGCGGAAGGATCGACCGAAAGAGCCCCTGGCTCCGGCCCACAGGGCAGGGCCCACGTGGGGAAGTCGGGGGAGTTGGCCGGGATGTCGCTGCCGATGGGGAGCATGAAACCTCCGGGATCGGGGAGAAGACTGGTAGCTGAGCCCCAGCCCGCCGCCACTGCACCGGCGGAGAGGAGGCCGACCAAGCTGAGCACCATCACCATGGGCACGGCGCCAGCGCCCACGATAAGGGCGACTAGCCGGAGACGCGGGGGGAGCACGGTTTTCCTAGTTCGCAGACGCTGTCCGGGCGTCCGTGCACAGAGCGTGATGGAGTTCCGGGGGCGCCGCTCCTTGGAACGCCGCCCGCTCCCGACCGACGATCACGATGCCCGAGCCGGGAGCGGCGTCACGCAGGAGAGCGCACTCCGCAGGGGAGAGCCCGAAGGTATCGCGCACAGCCGGTATGGCGACCTCCTCCTGACGGAGAAGGAGCTTGGTGTGGCAGTTGCGAACGATGACGTTCCCCACCGGCGAGCCCAGAAAGTCCTCAACGACCTGCGAGATGACCATCAGACCGGTGCCGAGCTTGCGCACGCGCCGGCTCAGCGCTTCCAACGCCGAGGCACTCCTCGGTCG
>PLDE01000138.1 GCA_003135035.1 Candidatus Dormiibacterota bacterium
GAGACGTCTCCGGTGAGCACCCCAACTGGGGCGAGTACGAAGCCGCCATGGTCGCCGAGCAAAGGGTATTGCTCCAGCTCGAGATCACCGAGGTTGGCCCCAAGGTGTCCGGCTAGGTTGGAACCTGGCCCAGAGAATTTTGCCCGGGCGGCCGCTGCGGTTGCGGCCCAGGCCGCCCAGCTCATCCAGCCCGGGATGCGACTCGGTCTGGGCAGCGGCCGCATGGCTCTGGCCCTCGTGGAAGCCCTCCGACCCCGCGTCGAAGCGGGGCTGGCCATCCAGGGCCTCTGCACCTCCCGGGCCACCGAGACCCTGGCCCGATCCATCGGTATCGAGCTGCTCGCCAACAGTGCGGGCGGACTCGATCTCGATCTCGACGGGGCGGACGAATTCGATCCCCAGCTCAACCTCTTGAAGGGAGGCGGGGGGGCTCTTCTGCGCGAGAAGGTGGTGGCCCAGGCAAGCCGGCGCTTCTGGGTGCTGGCCGACGCCTACAAGCAGGTGAGTCAACTGGCCGCGGCTCACCCGCTGCCGGTGGAGGTCCTCCCCTTCGACTGGCAGGCCAGCGCCGCTCTCTGCGAGGACCGGGGGTCCTGCCACGCCGAGCTCCGAGGTGGGCTCGAGCGTCCCTTCATCACTGACAACGGCAACTATCTGCTCGACCTTCACTTCCCGGGCGGCCTGACCGACTCAAGCAAGACCGCCCTCGAGTTGAGCCAGATCGCCGGGGTCCTGGGCCACGGCCTGTTCCTGGGGATGGCCACCGCGGGGCTGATCTTCGATGCTGGCCAGGTCCGCGTCCTGGGCGACTTGGACCGGCAACGGGAGCTCTGAGCGGGCGCCTCTAGACCCGCGGCTCGCTGGTGGCACGCCGTCTTCGGTTGAGCCCCAGACTCAGCCCGAGCGGAATCATGACCCCCAAGAAGCCCGTGATCACCGCGATCCCGTTGGGCAGTCGCCGCGGATTGGCCATGCCGACGTAGGAAAAGATCGAGGAGAGGAAGGCCGTGATGATGATCAGGGCGATCGCCCCGATCAGCACCCAGTTGCCATTCTCCTGGCGGCTGATCACGAAGTTGGGCCACCGGTTGCGAACAAATCGATAGACATTCACGGCCGTCAGACTGTTGAGGATCAAGGCACTGATGAAGGCGCTCACCGCAACCCCCCAGCGGAAGGCCCCCAGTTGCGAGATCACCCACGCCGAGAAATTGACCACCAGCAGGCCGACCGGTGTGGCCAGTCCGATCACCGGCAGAATGCAGGTGCGCCAGTCCTCAGGCAGGGGGATGAAGAGACCGCTCTGCACCGGCCCGCGGCTGCGCCGCATCCGACTCACGTGGCCGGAGCCGTTTCGTTCTGCGCTCACCGCTCCTCCGATTGGATGGTCGGGTGAATTGTGACTATCTCAGCAAAGTGCCGAAGCGTTCGCCTCGCCCAAGCGGCGATGATGGCGGAGCCTAGATGGACCTAATTGACATCCTCATCATCGTCGCCCTGCTCTACGCAGCAATCAGAGGCTACCGGAGAGGGCTCACCTACTCCCTGTTCTCACTACTCGGGTTGCTGGTGGGATTGGCCTTGGGTGCCTGGCTGGCCACATCTGTCCCACCTCTCCTCCACAACTTCTCCTTGGCCATCCGGTCAGGCATCGCCATCGGTCTGCTGCTCGCTCTGGCCTTGCTCGGGGATGGTGTCGGGACCTGGATCGGGCTCCGGTTCCGGCTCACCGCGATCCGGAGTCACTGGCGGCTCATCGACTCCATCGCGGGAGTCGCCTGGGGCGTGTTGGTGGTGCTGCTGGCCAGCTGGTATCTGGGGCTGACGTTCGCGTCCGGCCCCTGGCCGCCACTGTCGGCCCAGATTCAGAAGTCCGCCGTCCTACATGACTTGGCCCAGCAGTTCCCGCAAGATCCGACCTGGCTGGGGGGCCTGCAGCACCTCTTCAGCGCGGTTCCCTTTCCGGAGGTTTTCGCCAACCTGATTCCGCCCCTGCCGGCACCAGTCAAGATTCCCGCCAGCCTGGCCAACGACCCGGCGGTCACCGCCGCCGCCAAGGAGACGGTGAAGGTGGTCAGCGTCGGCTGCGGCGGCCTCATCGAAGGCAGCGGCTTCCCGGTGGCGCCGGGGATGATCCTCACCAACGCCCACGTGGTTGCCGGCTCCCACGACTCCCAGGTCATGGTCCCGGGCCGAACTGGCTCACTGGCGGCCGAGGTGGTCTTCTTCGATCCCGAGCGGGACATCGCGGTCCTCCGCGTCCCAGACCTGAATCTGGCCCCCCTCGCCATCAACAATTCGGGGACTCGAGGAACGCAGGGTGCGGTGATTGGCTATCCCGATGGCGGGGTGGAACAGGTGGCCCCCGGAGCCATCCGGGGAGAGCTCAACGCGGTCGGGCGCGACATCTACTCCGATCAGATCGTCAGCCGGGAGATCTTTGTGCTCCAGGCAACCGTCATTCCGGGAAATTCCGGTGGCCCCCTCGTGGATCTCCAGGGCCAGGTTCTAGGCGTCGTCTTCGCCAAGTCGGTGGTCACCGGCGGAGAGGGCTACGCTCTCACCGCTGGCGAGGTCACCCCGGACATCACCAAGGGCCTCGCGGCAACCGCTGCGGTATCGACCCAGAGCTGTGTGGACTGAGCCGACGGATCTGAAAGAGCTGAGCTAACCAACTCAGTCTCAGCTAGGGGACGCGGACCCTACTCCGGAGGTTTATCTCCGGGCGCGCTGGGCGCGCCCAGCGCCGCGCCG
>PLDE01000279.1 GCA_003135035.1 Candidatus Dormiibacterota bacterium
CGGAGACCATGCCGTCCGGCCAGGGCTCGGAACGATCGGGATGCAGGAGCGGGTGGCTCAGCACAGAGGGTGGCTGATGATCAGATCTCGCCCCGGCCGCGGAACAGTCCTGGTAGCCAACATGCCCATCGATCAATCCGCCACTGGCAACGCTGACCAGTCGTCGTAGTTCAACCCGGGCGCCTTCGGCCCGGAAATACACCGCTTGGCCTTTTCGGCCCTTAGCCCTCTAGCGCGCCATACTGCGGGCGCTCATTGCGCCCGCAAGCAAAGTCGTGCCAAAGAGGATGAGGCAGACACCTAGCACCACGGTCAGGGCGACTAGCGAAATCCCCGGGACGAAAAAGACAATGGCACCGGCAATTATCGACACGATTCCGCTCAAGGTCTGCCAGCTCCTAGTCGGCAACCCACTGTGACCGACGGCGGCAAAGAGCTCGGCGACACCGTGGAGCATCCAGAAGAGGCCCAGGAGCATTGCCAGGATCAAAACCGAGTAGACCGGGTGCCGGAGCAGAAAGAGACCTACCGCGAAGGAAATTAGAGCCAGGAGCGCGACAACGGCCCGCAGCCAGACGCTTTCGTGCGGGACCGCGAAAGCCTGAACGAAGCGGAAGACACCCGCGACCACCAGTTGGGCTCCGAAGAGTAGAGCGACCGCCAGCAGCGCCGGGGCGGGCCATACCAATGCTAGGATCCCGATGGCAATCGAGATCACCCCGAAGCCGAGCGCCCAGCCCCAGAACTTGCCAAGGTTCTCGAGGCGCAGCCCCATACCGCTCTGCCCCGCTTGCAACAAGACGCACCTCGCGTTGCCCGCGCGCAGCCTTAGCGCGCCTTGCGCAGGCCATGTAGCCGCAGTCTAGGCCGTCAGACAGCGGATTCGCCGGGCCGAGTCCTGGGGACGGGATCAGTGACGTGGTTAGTCGCTAAGAGCGATGCTCCAACTTCGCGATCCTCCTTTCTAAGGCCTCGACCTTCTCGACTAGGTCCGCAATGATCTGCTTCCCCAGGTTCTCGTCCGCTGTCAGGTCGGCCCGGATCTCGCCTTCTACCTTCTCGCCGAAACTCTTCGGCGCGGCACCGACTTCACTCACTGCCAGCCCTCCTTCAATGGTCACGACCGAGTTTAGACCGCCTGCCGGATCCGATCGTGACCTTGTGGTTTCCGGAGCCCAAGTTCCGCCACGGGGAAACAAGGTGTCGACTTGGCCGGCTGCGGGGCGCCAAACCGGAGGGGTACGAGCCGCCCCCATGAGGATCCGAGTTTGGCAAGGAGTTGGACCGGACAGCCGTACTCTGGGCGCGACCGCCGGAGGTAGCAGCAACCACGGAGCGGTAACTAGGTGAATTCACGCGGTGCTGCATGCTGGCGTCGCGCTAGGCTCTTGGGGAGATGTCCAGCCATCAGACGACGATCGTCGTTGCCGAGGACCACGTCCTGGTTCGCGAAGGGACGCGCCAGATCCTGGCTGGCGAGGACGACTTCTCGGTGGTGGGAGAGGCTTCTCGCGGCGATGAGGCCGTCCAGGTAGTCCTCCAGCTCCGCCCCGACATCGTTCTGATGGACATGCGCATGCCTGGACTGAANNCCCGACACCAAGGTGGTGATCGTCAGCGCCCACGAGGACGAAGACTACATCCGCGAGGCGCTCTCCGCCGGGGCAGCTGGCTACATCCTGAAGACATCCCCGGCACGTGAGCTGGTCGAGGGTGTCCGCGCGGTAGCTGCAGGCTCGCTTGTTCTGACTCCCAGCCTCTCTCGGCGCTTGGCCCAAGCGCGCAGCGACCCGGCGCGGGCCAGTGACCGGCTCAGCGCCCGAGAGTTGGACGTTCTCCGGAAAATCGCCCTGGGCCAAGCCAACAAGGAGATCGCGCGCGAGCTTGGGATTAGTCAACGTACAGTGGAAGGCCATCTGCACAACATCTTTGAGAAATTACGGGTCAGCTCGAGGACGGAGGCAGTCGTCTACGCGGCTCACCACGGGATCGTCTCCATCGAATCAGTGGGAACATGAACGCGGAGGGTGACGGACTCGCCCCCACGCATGTGTTGCCCACGGAAGCCGACCGGGAGTTGTATCGCAGGACGGATGCTCTTCTCAGAGAAATCGAAGTTGAGCGGCGGCAACTTGCCGATCAGCTCAATGACGATCCGGTACAGACTTTGGCTCACGTGGCCCGAGTACTCCAGAGCGTGGACGATGCCTCGGGTATGTCCAGCGCAACCGCCAAGACTATTCATGAGATGGGACTCATCACGGCGCGGGTCAGCGAGCAACTCCGCGGACTCGCTCACCAGCTTCGTCCCCCACTTCTCGACGACGTCGGACTCGGAGCAGCCCTTCGCCAACTCGCGGACGAATTTAGCGCGAGTTCCGGGATTCCCACGTTCGCCCAGCCGGTGGAGGTAGGTGGGGTCGGGCTTCCCGAGGCAGACCTGGCGCTCTTTCGAGTGGCACAGGTCGCCCTACGCAACACCGAGAACCACCCGGCGCCGACTAGGGTCGACATCGGCCTCCGCCAGATCGGATCGCGGGTCGCTCTGACGGTCCGAGATGACGGCATCGGACTGCCGATGGCGCCAGCCAGCAGGGCCTCGGGGACGGGATTCGTCGAAATGCGCAGTCGACTGCGGCCGCTTGGAGGACGGCTAGAAGTGCGAAGTACAGCCGACAAGGGAACTATCGTCTCTGCCTCCGTACCCGTCACCCGACGGACCGGCGGGCAGGCTTCCCAGCGCGCGTACGCCTAGCCGATCGACATCTGGTGGTCCGGACCCCAGACTCACGGTTCTCTGATCCCTGGAATCGTTGCGACGTCTCAGTGGGCTACCACGATCCAAAACCGTACTCGCGCCGTGGTTCCGGGCACCCCGGATTGGCCGCGGCATGCGGGAGCAGCCTAACCGCTTCCAGCAGTGAAGCGGCGCGGCTTGTTTGGGGCGCCGAGCAGCGCCAGGTGCACGAGCGTGTTTTAAGGGATGAAGGCGATCGAGACGTACATCAACATCAGAATGCCGACTCCGCGGATCGGCTCACCATGAACCAAAATCCAGAGATCCGACAACCAAAGAACGGCAGCTGTGTACTTGGCGCACCTCTAGAATGATGCTGGTCCCGCAGATCGGGCCTACGATCCCAACCCCCTGAAGGGGACCCGATGCACGCGACGAATGAGAACGCCTATCCTCCGCGACCGCTCCTGATGAGAGTCTTTGTCAGGTCGTGGGAATACCCCCGCCGCCGACTGCTATGGCGCTTACGCTGTGCCGTTGCCGTCGTCTACTTCGGCTTCAGCATCGTGCTGTTCGCTTATGGCAGCTGGTGGGGACTGCTGTCGCTAGCGGGGGCGGCAACGGCCTTCTTTGGCGGCTACCTCATGTACCGGAGCACCCAGAGCCAGCCTGCGGTAAGAGGCGCCTAGCCCTTCCTAGACGCCCGCTTGGGACGCTTGGCTTCCGCAGCGTCGGCCTCAGACTTGGGGACAGCAAGGAGGGCGCTCACGCTGTTTCCGAAAGCATCGCCGGTGGGTTCGGGTCCTGCGCCATACCAGGTGGCCGTCGCGCTTTGGGCGTGCCCCTCCCTCTTCAACTCCGTGTGCTCAACGTTCATGGTGATTATTAACCTCCCCGCGGTCGAAGCCGGCCTTGTACCCCCGTCATGAACACCGAAACGTTACGACCTGCTCAGCCAGCCGCTCCTTAGCAGGAGTGCCCGCCTGAGAGCTGAGGCTCACCGCGAGCCCCAGCTCCGGCGGTGTGTACGGCTTACTTCTCCCCTTCGGTGAGGCACTCCACCAGAAAGGCGCCAGCGGGATCGCGCTCTACCCCATGGATGTCGTGGTCGAAGCTGGGGAACTGCCGATCGAAGTCCTCCAGAGCCAGCAGATACTCGAGGATCGGACCATTGGCGGCTCCAGCCTCCTCTCCCGGCATGAGAACCGGAATCCCTGGTGGATACGGCACCACCATTACTGCAGCCGTCCGACCTGCCATCTCAGCAACCCGAACTCGCTCGGTTTGACCTCGAACCAGGTGCCGGTAAGCTTCGCCTGGGGTGCACTGGGCTCCCGGCAGCTCCCCAAAAGCCTGGTCAAGCAATTCCGGCAAGCGACGGTTTTGCATCTCTTGATGCATCTCGTCGCACAGATCCCGTAGCGTCATGTTGCTGTAGCGCTCGGGGAACTCGGCGACCAATCCGGGGAGTGCCTGAGTCAACGGCTGGTTTTGATCGTGGGCCCGCTTGAAGGCCAGCAGCCCGTCCAGTAGGGTCCCCCACTTCCCCTTGGTGAAGCCGATCGAGAACAACACCAGGAATGTGTAGTCGCCTGTCTTCTCGACCTCGATCCGGAGGTTGTCTAAGAACAGGGTTACGACCTGGGCGGGAATACCCTGCTTGGCAAAGACTCCCTGCGCGTCGATCCCGGGCGTGGTCACGGTGACCTTGATCGGGTCGAGCATGCAGAACCCATCGGTCAGGCCCGAGAATCCGTGCCATTTTTCTCCGGGAACTAGTTCCCAGCAGCTCGGATCCGTCGATAAGAGTTCTTCGGACGCCTTGGCAAAGGCTACCGTCTTACCCGACTTCGGCTCCCGAACGGTGTCTGGCTGCCAAAGTCCGAAGAACCAACCTTCGCTCCCCGACAACTCCTCCCCAACATTCAGGAATCGCTGCCGAAAGTGGACCGCCTCGCGAATAGCTTCGCCCGTCAAGGTCAGCCCACCGGGCGCATCCATCATCGCGGCGGCCACGTCCAAGCAGGCGATCATTGGATAGAACGGCGAGGTGGATCCATGCATCATGTACGCTTCGTTGAAGCGATCGTGATCTACTGGATTTCTCTCGCCCGAGCGAATGTGAATCATCGATCCCTGCGAGAATGCCGCCAGCAACTTGTGAGTTGACTGCGTCGCGTAGAGAGTGGGACTGCCAGGTACCGGGTTGGGGAACATGGCGTAGCGATCACGGTAGAGCGGGTTGAAGCAAGCGTAGCCGAACCAAGCTTCGTCGAAGTGCACCCTGGGTGTTGACTCACCGAGCAAGTCGGCGGTCCGTCGGGCGTCATAGCAGAGTCCGTCATAGGTCGAGTTGGTTACAGCCGCGTAGACAGGATCCCTGGAATTGGCAGCACTGGTGAGTGGGCTCGCTGCCACCGCCTTGGCCACCGCCTTGGATGTCAGTTTCTTGGCGGGGATCGGCCCCATGATCCCGTAACCGTTACGAACTGGCATCAGGTAAACCGGTACAGCTTCCGTGACGGTGAGTGAGTAGTTCATCGACTTGTGACAATTTCGATCAACCAGAACTACGTCACCCTGAGTGATGCAGCTGTGGCCCACGATCTGATTCGCCGTGGACGTGCCATTGAGGACGTAGAAGGTCTGGTCGGCCCCGAAGATGCGTGCAGCGTTGTCCTCTGACTCGCGAACCTTGCCGGAGTGGTCCAGCAGGGAGCCCAGCGCCCGGAGGGGTCCCAGCGACACGGACAGGTCGGTCCGGAACAGATTCTCACCGTAGAAGTCGTAAAACGCCTTGCCCACCGCGGACTTCCGGAAGGCGGTTCCGCCGGCGTGCCCTGGCGTGTGCATCGAGTACTCATAACTGTCATAGAAGTCAAGCATCGCCTGGAAGTAGGGAGGTAGCAGCGTCTCCGTGTAGCGCCGCCAGGCCCAGTCGATCCGACCGGCGATGAAACTAGGAGTGTCCTCGAAGAGGAAGACGTACTCCTGAGTCGACTCCGTCACGCTCAGCGGCAGCGCTTCCAGGTCGCCCTGCTCCAGGAAGACGAAGATGGGTAGCCTGTCGTTGCGTTGCCGGACTGAGGCGATCACCGCCTCGGCCTCGTTCACTTCATCGGTCTGCCCCAAGCCCCAGTCGACGACGACACAGCCAAACGTCGGGTCAGACCCAACCAAGGCCAGGGCATCCGTCACTGTCTCGACATGCTCGATCCGGTGGCCCAAGACCTCCAATTCGTTGACGATCCGCTTGATGGTCCGGTCCGCCTCCTGTCGGCGCTCCGGGCCGGCGATCATCAGTACCGGGAACTCCGTTCTTGCTAACATCTCGCGCTCCTCTTCAAAGGCTGGATAGAGTTCAGGTCAATCGAGCCGCTGTCAGCGGGGGAGACCGGCGGGTCACTCCCGCCGGCCTCCTTTGTTGTCGATCGAACGGGCGGTACGCTCCTACTTCCGAGCTGCACCTACCGGCTGCGGAGTACTCGCTCCGTTTGAACTGGCCCTCTCCGTCGCCTGCATCGCCAACTCATGCGCCAGGTCGTCCCCGAACTCGTCGACCTCCAAGAGGACCGGGTCGGGGTGACTGATGTACCAATTGGGCTTCTTGATCCGCTCGATGATGAACGGTGGGGCGGAGCAGATGACGATCGCGCCCAACATCGCAGCACCATAGATTGGCGCAGGCCAGGTGGTCACTCCGCTCGGTGGGAAGAACCCCAAGACCAATCCCAATCCGCTGCCGATAATGCCTACCCCGGCCACTACCCACATCCCCGCCTTGCCGCCGGGAATT
>PLDE01000232.1 GCA_003135035.1 Candidatus Dormiibacterota bacterium
AGGCGGCAACCACCTTTCGAGATCCCGACGTCCAGGAGATGCTCTACCGGGGTTTGCGTTTCGCGGCAGGTCGGGCCGAGCGCCCCGCCCTGGGGGTGGGCATGCTTGGTTTCGGGGCGATTGGGGCCGACCACGCGGCGGCCATCGGAGCCGTCTCTGGCTTGCAGCTGCGGGCCGTCGCCGACCAGAGCCCGATCCGAGTCGACGCCGCCCGGGCCTTTGCGCCGGAGCTCGAGGCAGCCTCAGATCTCAGCACCTTGTTGAAGGTGCCCGAGGTTGAGTTGGTGGTCATCTCGACGCCCCCCAACACCCATGCCGAACTTGCTGCGCAGGCCCTCCGGGCCGGCAAGCACGTGGTCCTAGAGAAGCCATTCTGCCTCCGCCTGGAGGAGGCCAACCGTCTGGTCGAGCTGGCGGCGGATACCGAGCGAACCCTGACCGTCTACCAGAACCGGCGCTGGGATGCGGACTTCCTGGCCCTGCAAGCGGCGGTTCGGCGGGGGGACTTGGGGTCGGTCTTTCACCTCGAGGCCTTTGTCGGGGGCTTCGGCCACCCCTGCCACTTCTGGCACTCTCACGCGCCCGTCAGCGGTGGAGTCATCTTCGATTGGGGCTCCCACTATCTGGACTGGATCCTCCAGCTGATCCCTGACCCGGTGGTCAAGGTCGCGGCCACCCGGCAGAAGCTGGTCTGGCAGGACGTCACCAACGATGATCACTTCGAGCTGCGCATGTCCTTCGCCAACGGGGCGGAGGCGGTCTTCATCCACTCCGACATCGCCGCCGCTCGCAAACCCAAGTGGTACGTGTTGGGCACCGAGGGGGCGGCCGTGGGTTATTGGCGCGAGGGACGGATCACCAGCAGGGGGCCGACCGGGCTCGTGGTGGAGGAGCGGCTGCCGGTCACCGACCTCCCTTGTGAACTCCACATCATGCGCCCGGATGGCTCGGGCGAGAGCCACGACCAGCTGGTCTCGCTGCCGGCTCCTCCCCCCCAGGCCTTCTACCGCAACCTGGCCGGGCATCTGCTCGCCGAGGAGCCGCTGGCGGTGACCCCGGAATCGGCCCGCCGCAACATCGCGCTCATGGAGGCGGCCACCCGGTCGGCGGAGCTGGGGCAGCAACTGACTCTTCGGGTGTGACTGAGGCGCCGCTCAGGTGGGGGGTGCTGGGGGCCGCGGACATCGCCAGCAAGGCCGTCCTACCCGCCATTCTCGCCGCAGGCGACGAGGTCGTCGCCATCGCCAGCCGGGACGCTGACCGGGCACGTCAGCTCGCCTCGATCCTGGGGATCGCAGCCGTGTACGACAGCTACCAGGACCTGATCGACTCCGACCTCGATGCCGTCTACATCCCGCTTCCCAATTCGCTCCACCTGCCCTGGACGCTGCTGGCGGTGGCAGCCGGCAAACATGTTCTCTGCGAAAAACCGCTGGCTCTGGGAGCCCTCGAGGCGACCGCGATGCGCCAAGCCGCCCAGAACCGGGGGGTGACCCTGGCCGAGGCCGTGATGTACCGGTACCACCCCAGATGGCGACTGGTGCGCCAGGTGATCCGGGATGGCAGCCTCGGGAGTCTTCGCCATCTGCGGGGGACCTTCACCTTCTCTCTTCAACCGCCCCCCGACATTCGCTGGGAGGCGGAGTTGGGAGGTGGCGCACTCTACGACGTCGGCTCCTACTTGGTGAATGCCTGCCGCTGGCTCGTCGGCGAGCCCACCCGAGTCTTGGCGCGTGAGCACCTTCTCCACGGGGTCGACGGAGACGGCTCGATGCTGCTCGAGTTCGCCAGCGCCGACGGACCCGTTTCGGCGGAGCTTGCCTACAGTTTTGTGGCCGCCGAACACCAGCAGTTCGAGGTAATTGGCAGCACCGGCTCGCTGCTCATCCCCAAGCCTTTCACCGCTTGGCACGGCGAGGCGATACCCATCTGGCTGAATGAGTCCCCGGACCGACCTCCTCGGGCGATCCCGACACCGGCCGCAGACCCCTACCGGGAGATGGTGGTGGCTTTTGGGAACCGGGTTCACGGCGGCCCCGAGCTCGTCACCGACGGCCGGGACGCAGAGCTTGGGATGAAGGTACTCGACGCCGCCCGGCGCAGTCTCGGCAGCGGCTCCTGGGAGCGCCTAGACGGCGTTCTCAGCCCCGAATCGTGACCTGGCAGGTGGGCGCGAGGAGCTTGATCCGGAGCAACCCGCTGGTCGGCTGATAGGGCGCCTCCAGCCGAGCGCAGCGGCTCTCCAGCTCGGGTGCTCCCACCGACCCGGGCCACGAGACGAGAGTCGTCCCGCCCAGGTTGGTAACCGTCTCTCGGACGCTGAGTGTCTGGCTGGCCGGCGTGTAGCGGAGATCTTGGAGCCGGCCCGGGGCGGACCTAACGAAGGGCTGGGCCAGGACGGCCAGCCAGGACGTGTCCGGTGGACCGTTGCCCTTCTCGACCCCCCAGTCGGAGGGGTCGTTCCACTGCCACCATGCCCATCCGGTCTGGAACTGGTTGGATAGGGCGATCTCTGCGCGGGCCCAGCCAGCCGCGTCGGCGCGGTCGTGGTCGATGCCCAACTCGCCTGCCCAGTAGGCCGCCGGTAGCTGCTCGGCCTCGCTGAGTCCCTGCTCCAACTCCGACTGCAGCGGTCCGATC
Organism: Candidatus Dormiibacterota bacterium; assembly: GCA_003135035.1. Classification (GTDB taxonomy): domain Bacteria; phylum Chloroflexota; class Dormibacteria; order Aeolococcales; family Bog-877; genus Bog-877. The sequence continues at coordinate 2,641 of PLDE01000232.1, forward strand.
CTCCCGGCGAAGTTGGGCGGCAGGATGCTGCCGGAGTAGAGGTGGGTGGAGTAGACGAGATTGCGGGCGGCCAGTGGCCGGACGGCGGTGGGGAGGTCGCTGAAGAGATCGCCCTCGACGATGAAGAGATGGTTGGGATCGCCCCGGGCGATGTCGCGGATTCCGGTTGCGTAGAAGGGCCAGAGGAGGTGGGTCTCGAAGATTGCCGGGGGCATGGGAAAGGGATGGGGTTCGTTGTAGAGATCGTAGCCCGCGACAGCTGAATTGCTGCGGAACTCGGCAGCCACTCGGGTCCAGGCCTGCCAGTAGAGCTGTTGCCAGTTGGGGTACAGCCAGAAGTAGGCCAGGGCAGCGTTGACGGCGGGGGAGACGTGGCGCTGCCAGGCGGCGCTGAGGAAAGGCAGCTGGAGATCGGGCACCCCAGCGACCGAGAGCCAGGCTGGCGCTCCACTGCCACCGAAGGCGACCCCGAAGTCCTCGGTGTGCATGTCCAGGACTACGTAGAGATGGTGTCGAGCGCAGAGGGAGACGACCGCTGAGATCCGCCGCAGGTAGGTTTGGCTGAACTGGCCCCGCTTGGGCTCGAGCAAGGACCACGAGATGGGCAGGCGCACCACGTCGAAGCCCTCCGTCTGCATGAGCGCGGCGTCAGCGTTGGTCAGCGGCGGATTCGGGGGAGACGCGCCGACCTGAAGGAGCGCGTCGTCATTGAAGCCCCGCAGCAGTACGGTCCGGCCCTGAGCATCGACGATCCGGCCGGAGCGCGTCGACAGCCAGGGCAGGGTGGTGGCGGGAGGACGCTTTGGCTGCACCCGGACCGCGAGCCCGGGGAGGGGAAGGTAGACGACTGCGGCTACCGCCAAGATCAAACCCAGCAGGCTGGGAAGGAGCGACACCCC
>PLDE01000002.1 GCA_003135035.1 Candidatus Dormiibacterota bacterium
GAACACCGATTGGTACAACTGCAGCGAAAGGTGGGGCGGAGGAAACAGCAAGTATGGCGCCGGACTAAACGAGCCAACAAGGAGCACGATAATTGGGCTATAAACAAATAAATATGCGAGCACCGCCCAACCCCAGAGTGTTCTCATCGCCCACGCTGGAAGACCTGAGTCATGTCCTCCGGCAACGCCTCGCTGCCCTCCTAGCCCAATGGTAGCGAGTTGATCAAGGCTTGAGAGCCGTGCGACCGAGTAGTATAGCGTGACAGTTACTATAAGCAACACGACGCCCAAGGCCGAAGCCACTCCCCACTGCAGGATGGATACTTGCTCCTCAATCACCAGCGATACGGACAGATCCGCCGGCCCTCCCAGAATCGCAGGCGTCAAGAAGAACCCGAGACCAAGAATGAAAATTATCAGGCCGCCCGAATATACCGCTGGTAAGCTCAGCGGAAGAATGACGCGTCGGAGTACTTGAGTCAGATTGGCACCGAGCGAGTTCGCTGAACGTAAGAGTTCAGAGTCGATGGTTGCCATCCGTGCGTAGAGCATGAGAATCATGAATGGCAACAAGTACTCCACCATGCCGATGACCGTTGCCGTGTGAGTGAACAGCAGCCCGACGCGCTGCAGGACGAGCCCCATTCCATAGAGCGACACGACAAACGACCCGACCGATGGCACAATGAGAACCGCTAGCAGCCACAACGCTACCGCCGGTCGTAGCCGCGAGAGTAGTAGCGATACTGGAAATGCCGCGACCACACAGATTAGTGTGGCTTCAATAGCCACGGTAAAGGTGTTCCACAGGACGATATGGTATACGGAGCTGCTAAGGAGTGCCACGTAATTCGACAGGCCGAGAGACGCTGGGTCTACCGATAGGAGACCGCGAGAGTTTAGGCTCCGTACAACTACCATTCCAAGAGGAACTGCGAAGAACAGAAATATGGGAGCCAGCGTTCCCGCCAGGATTCCGACCGTCAGGACTTGTCGTCGATGAGGCATGTCAGGCTTCACTCCGCTCAGCCACATCTGCAGTAGCCGCGATGTCCGGAACGAGAGTCCAGCTAGCCAGTGCCAAGGTAGCCAGGGGCAAAGTCGGACTCTGCATCGCTCCCTTGCCACAGCGAACTGTAGTGTCCCCTATGATGCTCAGGGGTCCCGCCACGAGTCGCCTACTCTTCAACGATCGCACAACGGTCTAGATGACCTCCATCGTAGCAGTGTCCGCCGACATAGATGACCGGAGGCTTCGCCGAGTGCTCCACGGACGTTACCTCGCCAATAAAGACGGTATGAGTGACAGCTTGCGCGCGGTCTTTGATCTCTGCCTCAATCCACGCGCATCAGCCCATAATGATCGGCGACCCTTGGGGCGCACGCTCCCATCCCACGCCAGCGAATTTGTCGATACCAGGTGTCGAGAAGACTTTGACCAGACGCCACTGATCGGCCGCGAGAATGCTGACAGCGAAGTGGTCGGACCGGAACAGCCAAGGAAAAGCGCCAGAACCACGCCCCACGCACGCGAGTACTAAAGGCGGGTCTAGAGAGATGCTTGAGAACGCGTTGACCACCAGTCCCTTTGGCACTCCATTCGGCGTCAACGTGGTCACGATCGTTACTCCCGCAACAAACTTCTGATGGAAGGCGCGTACGTTGTCCGGGCTCACTGCCATCGCGGCAACCCTCCGTTTGAGTCAATGCCGCCACTACTAGGCCGACTCCCCATACTCCGCGGCTGCCGTACGGGGCACTCTGTTCCGGATCCTCGGGGCGTCAGCGCCGCGACGGTGAAGTCGCGGCCAGCGTGAGCGTACAGCACTGCACTCAGCTCCACTACCGCCCCTTCTTCCCTTCGATCCCTCGGCTGGTAGAGACGGCCCCGGCTTCACCCTCATAGTCGGCAATCGGTCCGCACCGCTGAGGAACATCGGCCCAGCAGTCCCGTGGGTCGCGAAGATTCCGCCTCCAGTACACGTCTGTCATGTCCCCACCTGCTCGATCGGCGCGCGTCGCCGATCGAAGGAGACAATCGCCGCTACCGAAGCCACCATGAGCACGAAACTTACCCCGACTCCGACCGAGACGGCATCGCCGAGTAACACGACACTTAGTGCGAGTGCGACGAGTGGATTGACGTATGCATATGTCGCGGCTATGGTCGGCGACTCGTGGTCCGCCAGCCATCGGTAGGCCGAGTAGCCGACGACGGAAGCGGGAACAACCAAGTACGCAAACGCCAAAATCGCTGCTGGATGCGACCACCCGTGGACGTTGACCTTGCCGCCTTCCAAGACTACCCCCAAGCCGACGAACAATAGACCCCCGGCCAGCATCTCCATCACCGGGACGCGCGGACGCGCCATAGCACCGTAGACTCTTTGACTGAGAACGGTCCCAGCTGCATTCAGGAAGCATCCACCTAGGATGAGCCCGGGCCAGCCCAGCGACTTTTCGCCCGTCCACTGGCTTACGCTGAGGATGGCAACCGCGGCCAAACCTCCGAGCATAGCTATGGCAGTAACAGGCCGCGGTGCCTCTCCGAGAGTCGCGCGCAGTACGACTGTCCACATCGGAATTGACGACACTACAATTGCTACCACGCCCGGCGCAATGTGGCGCTCCACCACCGCCACAATGCCAAAATTGGCTAATATCATGGGACCCACAACAAGCGCGCCAAGAGCCTCGCGTGACGATGGCCACATCGCTCTGCCGCCTGACCGATAAGCAATCCATCCCCCGAGCACTACTGCCGCAGCAAGGAAGCGAAACCCTGTGCCCACAAGTGGCTGGGTAGTCCGAACCAGAACGGCTATCGCGGGATATGATCCACCCCATATGAAGTAAACAGCAGCCACCGCGGCCAACGACCTCCGTGACATCCGCAATCTCATCAGCCGAGCCTGCCGCTCCGTATCGAGCGCGAGGCTCGCACCGCTACGCTATTACCTTGGTAGCTGGCCCACAGCACCGCGAACCCGGACTAAGCGGATCCACGTTCGAATACTACGGACCCATCAACAATCGTCCACCCGACATCCACCGCGTCCAAGTCCTCCGACGCGCACGTTGCAAGGTCCGTCGAAAGCACCACAATATCACCAACGTAGCCTGGCTCGAGCCGTCCTCTCTCCGCACCATATCGGCCCTGGACCGCAGAGTACTCCGTGTACATGCGCACGGCCTCCTCTACACTAATACACTCCTCAGGCGAGTCAACCGTCCCCCTCAGGGTCCGGCGCGCGACCGCCGCCCATATGTTATGCATTGGGCGGTGCAACTCTAGATCGGAACCCGCGGTGTCTGAGGTACCGGGAACGTGGAATCCGCTATCGAGCAGTGATCGAATCGGTACTATTGGATTCACGGTCGACGGGCCATATATTTCGCGCCAGAAGTCGCCATAGTGATATATGAAGCCCATGTTTGGCGCCGGTGTAAGCTTTAGCGCGGCAAACCCACGAGCTCGCTCATCAGTCCAGAGGATGTTGGCTGCGTGCTCAACCCGATGAGAGAGTCTCCCGCACCCGCCTGGCTGGGACTTCACTGCTCTGTCGAATGCGGAGAGCACTTGATCTTCAGCCCTGTCACCTGACGCATGCACCATTACCTGAAAACCAGCGCTCTCACACTTGACTAGGATTTCAACAAGTTCGTCTAACTCGTACGTGAGGCTGCCGTTGTTAGCTTCCTGACCGGGGTAGTGCCCGTATATCGCAGCTGCGAATGATGTGGTTCCGCCATCGGCGAATAGCTTCGCGCCGCCTAGCTCCATCCATCCCGGCTCCACGAGGGCCGCGTCCAGGGTTGCAGACGTAGTGACCTGTTCTAGGCTCGCCGCGACAGGAACCCAAGCGTACGATGCGACACGCAACGGGATGGTCCGATCTCTGACTAACTCGGCCTGTAGCCTCAGCGTGGTGAGAGAGTCTGTAATCTCTTGAATGGACGTCACGCCGTTGGCAAGGTATGTCTCTCTGGCCACCTTAATCAGCGATGCCCGCAACTCGCTCTCAGCCGCTAAGGGAATGCCAAGGCGGTCGAACATGTCGCCGACCGCTCCAGTCGGTTTGCGCGAGTCGGGGTCACGCTCGACCCTCCCGCCTCGGGGGTCCGGGCTCGTGGCGCTAACGCCGGCTCGTTTCAGGCCGAGAGAATTCAGAACCTGGTGATGAAGCGTAGACTTATAAGCTATCGGATGTTGACTAGACACGCTGTCCAGCTCTTGCAACGTGGGCTCACGACCTTCCTCAAGCCGCTGTGCTTGGAAAGTACTGCCCTGAAGCACTATCCACTCGCCCGCGGGAGTTTGATCCGCCGCGGCGCGGGCTAAGCTCAGAATCTCTTCAATAGACTTGACGGGGGGAGTACGACAATCCACGTAGGGCCGGGTCAGCGACTGCGCGACAAGGCTCCAATGAGTGTGGGCGTCAATGAAGCCGGGCAGGACGCTTCGACCGCGCGCGTCGATTACGTGATCAGCGCCTTTGATCGCCTCCGCAATCTCACTTGTCCTGCCTACAGCAACAATGCGTCCATTCCTCACCACCACCGCACCATCGTTCGTCCCCAAACGCAACCCAAAGATC
>PLDE01000254.1 GCA_003135035.1 Candidatus Dormiibacterota bacterium
GAGGCGGGTAGATCGGGGAGGCGAAAGGGGTGGGGCGACGGGGCTCGCCGGACAAATGCCCGATCAGCGTTCGCCAGGGGTTGCGGTCGTCCAGGGGGGAAGGGTCGTTCCACCGCTCCCGAAAGCACAACTCCAGCTGGGCCACCGCCGGGCCACGGACTTCCAACTGCAGGTCGTGCCATGGTGGATGCGGTCCATAGCGGAGATCCATCGGCTGAGGCTGGGGATCACCTCGGTGGTCGATGTCGTCGCGCCGGCCGTGACAGAGATCGATGCCGCCCACGAACGCCAAATCGCGGGCTCCATCCTTCGCTCGATGGATGATCAACAGCTTCTGGTGATGGGAGCCGAAGGGTAACACCCTCTGATCGAGCAGCACCTCGCCACCTCGTCGGTTGACCGCCTCCTCCAGGCGACGATTGGACGCCTCGCTGAAGGAGAGGCTCTGGGGATGAGAACGCCACACCAGGCCTCGCACCTCGACCCCACTCGCGGCCGCTGAGCCCAAGAGCTCGCCGACGGTGGGCCCTTCCGCGAGCAACTTCTCATCGGGATCGCCTCGCCAGTCGATGAAATAGACGGCGTCGCCCGCCCGCAAGGCGGAGACTTCCTCTACCAGTCGGCGGTAGTAATTGGCTCCGTGGATCAGGGCCGTGACTAAGTTGCCTTCCGTGAACGCCGTGCCGGACAAGGCCAGGTCATCGAGATGTGTGTCGGGATTGCCGCGCTCCCGAGGGCTGAGGAACCAGTCCAGCTCTTCGCTCATCGCCGGACCCTTCCAGTCGCAACCGGATGCTGGGGCGCCAGTTTAGCGGACATTATCGAACGAAGTGGCGCGACTGCGGAGACCCTCGAGAAGGGAAAGGGCGCTGGCCGGGATCTTTGCGACTGATGCAAGAATCCCGCCCAGCTAGGGCGTCTCGCCGCTAGCCCCTCCCGCCCTAACGCTGACAGCCAGCCCAGGCCAGGTCAGAGCGTAATCCGCCCCGTCACCAGCAGGAAGATGACAATGACGGCGATGACGCAGAGGAGGACATATAGCAAGCCTGCCTGACCGCGTTGGAAACGTCGCTTCATCGCTTGCCTCCCTCGAAACCCACCACGGCCGCCCCTCGCTCCCCGAGACGCGACTCTGGCGAGACTATACCCTCGCCGAGGGCACGTTCATGCTAAGAGCCACGAACCGGCCCGAGATCCAGTACTCGGCCGCGGGTACCTTCATGCGCTGGCTGCCACCTCGCGGACCTCGACGTGAATCAGCTTAACCAGAGCGGGAGGCATATTCTCTGCAGCAGCGGGGGCCGCCTGCTTGCTGTCGCATATGCCGAAGCTCAATCCTTCGCGGCCCGACGACGGAGCAAGGCAGTAGGCACACACGAAGCCGGGGCTCTGCTTCAAAAGTGGGATCACTTCGGCTTCCAGCTGCTGCCGCCCCGAGATCAGTGGAGCCCAGGGCGGGGATTGAACCCGCGACCTCTTCCTTACCAAGGATTTGGGGCTTTGCGCTGTGCGGATGACTTCCAGTTGCTACCAAGAAGTTGTCCAGTTATGTGTTCTTCGCAGCGACCGTATTACACCTCTTGCGCCGCGTTGCTTGCCGACCCGGGCAGGTCCACTCGCTTGGCCGACCTATTCAGCCGCTGGAGCCGGTCGGCCGCAACCAGAGCGAGACGTGAGCCGGCTCCACCGAGGACTGAACAGCGCGTACAAACTCGGAGCTGACCGCTTCCAGGTCGACATCGTCCCGAAGTCGATGGGCAAAGGCCAATACTGTCGCCTCGGCGTCGTATCGAGCACGGTTGAAGCGGCGATCCACCAGTCGCTGGACCCGTCTGCGGAGAGGATTGAAGAGGGCAACAGCGGCCAGGGTGGAGGCCGCAACGCCCAGCGGTGATGAGAAGGGCAGGACCCTGGTGGCCAAGGTGACTAGGCCAACGTAGACCCCGACGAGGAGCCCGGTGACAATGGCATAGGACAGCGTCCGGCTGATAACCCGGTCGACGTCGTAGAGGCGGTACTTGAGGATTCCCATACCGATGCCGACTCCCATCGCGCCGCTACCGAGAGCAGACACGACTGCCAGAACCTGAGCGAATGCCGAGATGTTCTCGAACTGGCTCCCTGACGGCACTCCGAAGGAAAGCATCAGGCAAATCCCGCTGATCGCCGCGCCAGCCATGAACCACTTAAGTTGCTGGCGCCGTTCGCCAATCTCGTGGCGATAGCTAACCACCAGCCTCACCACCCAGAGGAGCCAGAAGCCGAGCAGGGGCAAGAGTAGGTCGTTCGCGGCGTTGTTTACGACAGCTGCCAGCCCCTTTGGAGTGTCGAGGACGACGAGCTGGCCCGTGGGGTCAACCGTGATGTGTTGCCCGATCACGCCGCTGGCGGCGACTCCCACAAACCCCAGGAACCATGAGGTTGCCACCGCTAGATACGCCCAGAACACCCACCGCCAACGCGAGGAGGGCAGCCTTCCGTCTGGGAAGAGCAGCACCGGCAACGGGAAGAGGGCGATTGCCGGGGCCCAGCCGAGTTGCAGGAACACGGCCACCCCTCCGAACGGCAACGCTCCCTGACTAAAGCGGTAGTCCCACGCCGCGTAGGCTCCGCCGACGTCAGACAGGAGCACGGATAGCAGCACGGCCATGAGGATCCAGCCGATCGCATTGCGAGGCTGCCGCCATGCCACGAAGCACCCCGCCAAGCCGATGCCCAAGAAGGCGGCCAAGCCCGCGTAGTTGTTCAGGGTGATGGGCTGGTGAGCAGGCCCTCGGATCAATACCTCAAGTACCAGCAGCAGCAGCGCCAACAGCCCCAGGAAAGCAGCCGCCGCCGCGGACGCCGTGCGGAACCGAGAGAAGTTGCGCCAGCTTGGCGCTACAGAGCCGCCGCTGATGGAAGACGTCGGGATCGAGCCGGGCATCGTGTGCCTACTCCTGGGCCGCTAAGCCTGAGGGGCGGCCTGAGCCCACGGTAACCTGGGAGCGTTCCGAGATCGTTACGCGACTCCGGCAGGCTCGGTCGCCGCCGGGATTTGGATCAGTCGCCTATCTCCCGCCGGGCCAGATCTGTTGAATCCGCGATCAAGCCTGCAGCTGGAATAACTCGGCCCGCGCATTTCGATCACCCCGTGGCCGGTTTGCCTCCCTTGGCGGCGCCGCAACGCGGTTTGAGCCTAGCGAGCCGGCTTGTCTCTCCGCTTGAGCAGCGATCCTGAGATCAAAAGAGCCTAAGGCGGGGATTGAACCCGCGACCTCTTCCTTAGCAAGTATTTGAAGCTATGCGCTGTGCGGACGACTTCCAGCTGCTATCAAGAAGTTGTGCAGTTATGTGTTCTTCGCAGCGGACCGCATTACACCCCATGCGCCGCGTTGCTGGCCCACCCGCGACCCGGGCAGATCCACCCGCTTGGCCGACCTATTCAGCTCCTAGGGCCAGTTGGCCGCAACCAGAGCGAGACGTGAGCCGGCTCCACGGAGGAGTGAACGGCCCGGACGAACTCGGAGCTGACCGCTTCCAAGTCGATATCCTCCCGCAGGCGATGCGCAAAGGCTTCGATAGTCGCCTCGGCATCGTATCGAGCCCGGTTAAAGCGCCGATCCACCAGTCGTTGGACCCGTTTGCGCAGGGGGTTGAAGAGGGCAACAGCGGCCAGGGTGGAGGCGGCAACTCCGAGCGGTGACGAGAACGGCAAGACCCGGGTGGCCAGGGTGACCACGCCAACGTACACGCCGATGAGAAGCCCCGTGACGATCGCATAGGACAGGGTCCGGCTGATCAGGCGGTCGATGTCGTAGAGACGGTACTTGAGAACGCCCACGCCTAGGGCCAAGGGCAAGCTCACAAACCCCGAGAAGATGAGTAGCGAGAGCAGCTTAGCGACAATCCCTGATTGAGCGCCATTCGGCCCGAGCGTCCCCACCACCACGCCGGCGATCGTCAACGCTCCCCCAACCATGAGCCACTTTAGTTGCTGGCGGCTGTCCCCTCGGGCGCGCCGATAGCTCGCCAACAGACGCACGATCCAGGTCAGCGCGAGAACAAGGACGATCAGCTCGCCCACGTTCTCGGCACTACTCAAGGCGTTGAGGAAGCCGCTGAGGTTGTTGGTCGGCATACCGGTGGAGTCGATATGGACGTGCCTTCCGACCCCGATGCTGATACCTCCCGCCAAGGCGACCAGGGTCAGAAGACCGCCCCCGACTAGGTACACCCTGAGCGACCAGCGCCAGCGCCGGGACGGCACTTTCCCTGCCGGAAAGAGCAACAGGGGCAGCGGCATCAGAAGGAACATCGGGGTCCATCCCTCGGTGAGGGACACGGTCAGCCAGCCGAGCGGTAATGACCCCTTGTGGACTTGGTAGTCGAGCACCGAATACGTCCTTCCGATGCCGATCAGCAGAAAGCATGCCGCCACGCTGAACAGAATCCAACCAATCGCGTTTTGGGGCTGCCGCCTGGCCACCACCAAACCTATGACAGCGAACGGCAGGGCGATCAATATGAACGCCTTACTTTCGGTCTTGGGGTCGTGGTCCAGTGTCGAAAGCACGACAACCGCAGCTATCAGAATCACGATCGTCCCGGCCGCGACGATCGCAGCAGTCGGCGACGCCAACCGGCGGCGGGTTGCCCTCCGGGCTCGGGCAGCCGGATCGCCGTCGGTCACTGGCGCTACCTGGGACGAGATCGGCATGGGCGTGGCTACTCCTGTGCCGCCGGAGACGGTCGGCGGTCCAAGTGCAGGCTAGACCGCGACCGTTCCCGAATCGTTACCACAGACGAGCCCGCTGGATCACCCCCGTGGTCCATATGATCAGGTGCCCCGGAGATCAGAGAGCCCAGGGCGGGGCTTGAACCCGCGACCTCTTCCTTACCGAGTAAAATCGCCCCACCGCTGTGCGGCTGACTTCCCAGAGCCGTCAAGAAGGTGTCCAGTTAAGCGCTCTACGCAGGGCGGTCTATCACCCCTTGCGCCGCGGTGCTGGCCGATCCGCAACCAGA